>NZ_JBFULD010000396.1:0-3426 GCF_056400505.1 Terrabacter sp. P5_B1 | reverse complement strand
CCGCGGTGTGCAGGCCCATGCCCGAGGAGGTTCCGGTGACGAGGGCGACCGGCTGCCCGTGGGGGTTCATGCCGGCGACGCTACGCCCGGACCGTTGAGGCGTCGATGTCGTCGGCGCCTACCGGCTGGCCCCACTACTTCGACGTGGGGCGCCGCCCGTGCGCGGAATCCTGTCGTCGGCGCTGCCGGCGCGCTGCCCAGCGGGCGGCTTCACTGGCGGCTGCCGCCGCGGCGACGGTCAGGGTCAGGGCCGTGAGGGCCAGGTCTCCCTTGTTGTGGTCGCGTAGACGCATGTCTACGTCGTGCCCCGCCATCGCCTCCCGCAAACGCGTTCAGGTGGCCGCGCGGACGAGCAGGCCTCAGCCTCCGCTGACGATCACGATCTCGTTGCCCTCGGGGTCGGCGACCCGCCAGCGCCCCTCCGACGCGTCCAGGAGCCCGCCGCCAGCCGCGACAGCCGTGGCGAGGCGCGTCTGCGCGAGGTCCGACGGCACAGCGAGCTCGACGTGGATGCGGTTGCGCTGCCGCCGCCGCTCCGTCTCAGAAGCATCGAGCCCTTGGAACACCAGCACCGGGTTCAGCCACCGCGGATCGTGGATGTCGCTGACCCCCGGTCGCCGATCCCGGGTGTAGCCGAGGGCGGCCACCCAGAACGCGCGGACCGCCGCGACGTCGGCGGCGTCGAGGAAGAGCTGAACGAAGCGCGGCAGCCCCGGATCCGCAGTGGCCCCGAGCTCGCGCGCAGCTGTCTGAAGTCGTCCGGCGAGGTCGGTGAAGTCGCCCTCGAGGCCGTGGGCGTCGGCGTCCCACTGGTCCTTGCCGCTGTCGATGACCACGAGTCCGGGGCGCAGGTCGACGACCAGCGGGAAGCCCGTGTCGTCGGACAGCGCCGCTGCAGCGACGGTCAGGTCACGCTGCTGCTTCGCAGAGGTGACGCGGTAGCACGCCATCGCGCTGAACACCGCCTGCCAGTCGGCAGTCGCCGTCCCCTCGGCGAGCTCCGCGCCSGGTACCAGGTCGACCTCGTTGCCGTCGGGGTCGGTGTGACAGACCCCGAACGGGCCCGACGCCTCACCGAGGCTCGCCCGCTCGACCGCCGGCGCGGGCCGCACCACGTCGAGATGGATGCGGTTGCGCAACGGCCGTGGCTCGCTCGACTGCCGGATCCGTATCGCGGGGTCGCGCCCCAACGGATCCTTCAGATCGCCGTCTCCCGCAGGCGCGTAGTCGAGCACGCGCTGCCAGAAGTGCCTCACCGCAAGCGGATTGCCGGACTCGAACACGACGCCCAGGTTCTGCAGCACGGCAGGGTTCGCCGTCAGGCCGAGAGCCAGAGCAGCCTCCGAAACCACCTCGGCGTGCCTCTCTGAGTCGAGGCGCACGCGCAGCCCGGTCGTGCGCAGGTCGACCACGATCCCGGGCAACAGCTCCACGACGCGCCCGGCCAGCGCGGCCCCCGCCATCAGCGAAGGCGCCTCGAACCATGCCGTCCCAACACCATCGACGGTCCGCCAATCAGGTCCGACCTTTGTCATGCCCGGCACTGGCCAAGCCTCCTACGCCTGGGGCGGCTGGGTCGGTTCGGCGTCGATGTCGTCGAGGCCGGCGATGACGATGTCGAGGAGCCGGGCCAGCTCGTGCCGCTCGGTGTCGGACAGGCCACGAAGCGTGTCGCCCTCGACGACGTTGGACTCCCGGACGGCGGCGCTGAAGAGCGCCCACCCGTCCTTGGTCAGCGAGACGAGCGTCCGGGTGCGGTTGGACTCGTCGGGGCGCCGCTGGAGCAGCCCACGTCCGGCCATCTTGTCGAGACGGTGCGTCATCGACGACGGCGCGACGTTCGAGAGGTCGGCGAGCTGGCTCGGGGTCAGGCACGTCTCGTCGGCACGCGCGAGGGCCGCGAGCACCGCCCACTCCCCCTGGGTCAGGTCGAGGTCGGCGAACTGCCGGACGTACCACTGGTCGAGCTTCTTCGTCACGGCATACACGGCAGTGATGACGCGCTGCACCGACTCCTCGCCGCCGGCGGCGACGTAGGTCGCGACGTCGGCGGCGTGCTCCTGCTGGGCGGTCTGTCGTCGCTTCGCTGCCATGGAAAGGCATTGTCGCACCGACCGCGCCGGCTGCTACTATTTCGATCTCGAACTTCGATGACGAAATATTCGATGCCGAAGTTGCGTTGACCCCCCGGTCCGCCTCCCCCATCCCCGAAAGGGTGTGAAACCCATGCGCACCAAGCTGCTCATCCTCGCGTCGTCCATCGGCATGCTCGGATGGGGCACCGTGCTGCCGTACCAGTACGCGTATGCGGCCAACACCCGCGGCTGGGGCGCCCTCACGGCCGCTCTGGCCAGCACGCTCTTCTCCGTCGGCGCCCTCGTCGCCGCACCCTTCGCCGGGCGGCTCAGCGACCGCTTCAACCCCGTCACCGTCGCCGTCGTGGCCAAGCTGCTCGCCGCCGTCGGCGTCGGCGGTCTGGTCTGGGCCCAGTCGGCCCCGGCCTTCCTCGTCGGCATGTTCGTCTTCGGCTTCGGGCTGACCGCGGCCGGCCCGGCTGCGTCGGTCCTCGTGCTGCGCTGGGCCGGGAGCGACGACCGCCGCAAGGTCTTCGCCTACAAGTTCACGGCCGAGGCCATCGGCATGGCGGTCGGCGCCTTCGTCGCGGGCCAGCTCGTCGACCTCTCGCGCGCCGACGGGATGACCTTCGCGTTCGTCGCCGCCGGCGCGGGCTTCACGATCTCCGCCGTGCTCATCCACGTCGCCGGCATCGGCGCGCCGAGCGAGGCCGCCCCCGAACTGGCCGCCGGTGAGGCCGAGGCGCGGATCGGCACGACGGAAGCCCTGCGCCGCATCTTCGCGGTGCGCGCGCTGCGCTGGACGGCGCTCGTCACCGTGGCGCTCGCGCTCGGCTTCTACGCCCAGTTCGAGTCGGGACTTCCCGCCTACGCCCTGACGGTCCTCGACGTCCACGAGTCGGCGATCGGCCTCGCCGCCGCCGTGAACTGCCTCGTCATCGTGGCGCTCCAGGTCGTCGTCGTCCGCGTCACTGCACGTCGCAACGCTGCCAGCCTGCTCATGGTCGTGGGCGCCGTCTGGACCCTCTCGTGGGTCGTGCTGTCGGCAGCCCAGCTGGCGCCCGAGATCGCCTCGGCGCTCTTCGTCACGACGTTCGGCATCTTCGCCGTCGGCGAGACGATGTACGCCCCGGTGCTCAACCCGCTCACCGCGAGCCTCGCCCCCCAGGGCCTCGTCGGCACGACGCTCGGCACCTTCACCGCGATCCAGACGACCTTCTCGGCCCTCGGCCCGCTCGTGGCCGGCGCCCTGCTCGGCATGGGCCTCGCGAACGGTTTCCTCGCCCTGCACCTGGCGATCAGCCTGGCCGCCGTCTACGGCGCGTGGCGCCTGCGCGCCGCCCTGCGTGAC
>NZ_JBFULD010000395.1:0-3426 GCF_056400505.1 Terrabacter sp. P5_B1 | reverse complement strand
CGTCGTAGCGTGCGACCCAGCGGTGCGCGCACTGCCGCGAGATGCCCATGGCCTTCGCGGCATGAGCCACCGCCCAGCCCTGGCGGCGGACCCGATCCACCAGCAGACGACGGCCATGGACGTTGAGACGGGCGTTAGCGTGGGACACGAGAACCTCCGGGCGGTGCGGGACGTAGACACTCCTCACCTCACCCGGAGGTTCTCCTCATCGTCAACGCCTACCTGTCACCAACGTCCAGGCCGAGTACACCTAGGTCCCACACGAAGTCGAGTGCCAACTTCCCGACGCCGGAAAGTGGGCAGTCGACGCGGGAAGCCGGACCGTCGTCGGGGTGAGGCGGGGTGTGGAGTGGCCCTCAGTGGGCGAAGTGGCGGGTGCCGGTGAAGTACATCGTCACGCCGGCGTCCTTGGCCGCCTCGATGATCTCCTCGTCGCGGATCGAGCCGCCGGGCGCGACGACGGCGCGCACCCCCGCGTCGAGCAGGATCTGCAGCCCGTCGGCGAAGGGGAAGAACGCGTCGGACGCGGCGACGGAGTCGAGGGCCCGCTCCTCACCCGCACGCCGCACCGCGAGGTAGCAGGAGTCGACGCGGTTGACCTGGCCCATGCCGACGCCGACCGCGGCGCCGTCCTTGGCCAGCAGGATCGCGTTGGACTTCACGGCGCGGATCGCGCGCCACGCGAACTGCAGGTCGGCAAGGGTCGCGTCGTCCGCTGACTCACCGGCGACGAGGCGCCAGTTCGCGGCGTCGTCGCCACCCGTGACGTCACCGCCCTCGCCGCGCACGACGGCGTCCACCTTGTCGACGGTCTGCACGAGCAGGCCGCCACTGACCGCGCGCGTCTCGATCGGGTCGGCCGCCTCGGCCATRCCGGCGGGCAAGCGCAGGATGCGGAGGTTCTTCTTGGCGGTGAGGATCTCGAGGGCCTCGGGCTCGTAGTCGGGCGCGATGATGACCTCGGTGAAGACCGGCTTGGCCGCCGTCGCCATGGCCGCCGTGACCGTGCGGTTCGAGGCGATGATGCCGCCGTAGGCCGAGACCGGGTCGGTCGCGTGGGCCCGCTCGTAGGCCTGCTCGATCGTCTCGCCGACCGCGATGCCGCACGGGTTGGCGTGCTTGATGATCGCGACGGTCGGCTGGTCGCCGTGGTCGTGCGCGGCGCGCACGGCGGCGTYGGTGTCGACGTAGTTGTTGTAGGACATCTCCTTGCCGTGCAGCTGCTCCGCGCTGGCGACGCCCGGGCGCCAGTGGCGGTAGAGCGCCGCCTGCTGGTGCGGGTTCTCCCCGTAGCGCAGCGCCGCGGCCCGGTCGAAGCTTGCGCCCGTCCACGCCGGGAAGCCGGTGCCGTCGGTCGTGTCGGCGTACGCGTTGCCCATCCAGCTCGCCACCGCGACGTCGTAGGACGCGGTGTGCACGAAGGCCTCGGCTGCGAGCCGCTGCCGCTGGGCCAGCGTGAAGCCGCCGTTCCCGAGCGCGTCGACGACCTGGGCGTATGCCGTGGGACTCGTCACGATCGCGACGCTGGGGTGGTTCTTGGCTGCGGCCCGCACCATCGACGGGCCGCCGATGTCGATCTGCTCGATGCACTCGTCGGGCGTCGCGCCGGAGGCGACGGTCTCGCGGAACGGGTAGAGATTGACCACGACGAGCTCGAACGGCTCGACCCCGAGGTCGGCGAGCTGCTGGACGTGGTCGTCCTTGCGGGTGTCGGCGAGGATGCCGGCGTGCACCTTGGGGTGCAGCGTCTTGACACGACCCTCGAGGCACTCTGGGAAGCCGGTGAGCTCCTCGACCGGCGTCACGTCGATGCCGAGCCCGGCGATGGTCTTCGCGGTCGACCCGGTCGAGACGATCGAGACCCCCGCGGCGTCGAGAGCGCGTGCGAGGTCCTCGAGGCCGGACTTGTCGTAGACGGAGACGAGAGCCCGCCTGATCGGGCGGCGGCCGTCGCTCTCGGTGGACGGCACGGCGGACGGGGCGGCGGTCATGGGTGCACTCCTGGTTCGGTGACATCGGTCGCGGCGCGCCCCGGGTCGGTCGGACCCGGTGGCTTCCGTTCTCGCGAGGCACCCAGGCGGTCGATGCTCCCGACGTCACTCCCCGGTGGTGTCCCACCCGCGCCAGTCGTGTGCGACCAGCCTACCGTCGATCGAGAGGGCAGTTCGTCGCACTGAGCGAGGGACGGCTCCTTAGATCAGCCGATGCGGACGCGTCGGCCGTCGACGGCGAAGCCTTCGCGGGCCAAGCGGCTCACGACGTCGACGAGCAGCTCCCGCTCCTGGACCTTGATGCGCTCGTGCAGGCTCTCCTCCGTGTCGTCGTCCTCGACGGCGACGACACGCTGCTCGATGATCGGCCCGGTGTCGACGCCGGCGTCGACGACGTGGCACGTCGTGCCGGTCACCTTGACGCCGTAGGCGAGGGCGTCGCGCACCCCGTGGGCGCCGGGGAAGCTCGGCAGCAGGGCCGGATGGGTGTTGACGACCGGGGCCACGCCGAGCGTCGCCGGGCCGAGGATCCGCATGAAGCCGGCCGTCACGACGAAGCGCGGCGACGCGGCAGCCACCCGCTCGGCCAGCGCGGCGTCCCACGCGCCCCGGTCGGAGTGCTCTTTCGGAGCCACGGTGAACGTCGGTATGCCGGCCTGCTCGGCGCGCTCGAGACCGAGGCACGGGCGGTCGGCACCGACCGCGGCGATGCGCACCCCGTAGCCGGGATCGGCCGAAGCCTCGATGAGCGCCTGCAGCAGCGTGCCGGATCCCGAGACGAGGACGACGACGTCCACCGGGACGCTGGCTGGGGCTTCGCTCGTCACGCCGCGGAGTGTATCGGTCGGGGTGATGCGGGGCCGGTCGGTGCCATGGACGAGGATGGGCGCGTGACCGACCCCGACCTGCAGGACGAGACCGTCTTCGCCCGAGAGAAGGCCAAGCGCACCCTCCCCGTCGCGCTGCTCGTGCTACTCGGCCTCACCGCGATGTACCTCCCGCTGCCCAAGCGCTTCGTGGCCTTCGTGCCGCTCGTGCTCGCCGTCGTGCTCACGGTGCGCCTGCTCCGCTTCCTGTCGCCGCGCACGGGCAGGGAGAAGATCTGGCCGGTCGTCACGCTCGTCATCGCCGGGATGCTGCTGTCTACCCTGGCGATGCAGGTCGCGTTCTACGACACGGTCAGCGCCTACGAGGAGTGCCTCGCCGGTGCCCAGACGAGCATCGCCGCGGCCAGCTGCGCGCCGCTGCGGGACGCCGGGCTCTTCGGTCTCGTCGTGCGCTGAGGAGCGCTGAGGAGCGCAGCGGAGCCCTCAGCTTCACAGGGACCGGTCAGTCCTCGTCGGTCGCCTCGGTGGGCGCCTCGGTGGGTGCATCTTCGGCGGCGGGCTCCTGGGCCTGCTCCTGCTGCCGTTCGCGCCGGCGCTCACGCAGCACG
>NZ_JBFULD010000394.1:0-3427 GCF_056400505.1 Terrabacter sp. P5_B1 | reverse complement strand
CGGCCGGGCTCACCGGCCCACCGGGCGCTCGGCGACCCCGGCCGGGACCCGCGCTCGGCCGCGTCTTGTCGCACGAAGACCTTCCGGGCCGGGTCTCGAGGTGGTGTCCTTGGAGGGAACAGAGCCCACGCGAGGAGGTGTGCCATGCAGGCACAGGTCGGTGACCGCATCACGATGGCCGCGGAACACGTCGGTCAGAGCACGCGCGAGGGCGTCATCCGGGAGGTGAAGGGCGAGGGTGGCGCTCCCCCCTACGTCGTCGAGTGGGCCGACGGCCACACCGGCCTGATCCACCCCGGCCCGGGATCCGTGCTGCGCTGCCAGCACCCCGACGACGAGCCGGCGACCAGCTAGAGCTCGAGCGCGCGGACGATCGGCACCCCGGCCCGGTAGGCGAGGTGCAGGTGGCTCGGCGCGTCGAGGACGGCCAGCTCGGCCGGCCGGCCGGGCGCCACGCGTCGGTCGAGACCGAGCGAGCGCGCCGACACCGCCGTCGCGGCGTGCAGCGCCTCGGCCGGGGTCAGGCCCATCTCGCGCACCGCGAGCGCGATGGCGAACGGGATCGACGACGAGTAGCACGTGCCGGGGTTGCAGTCGCTCGCGAGCGCCACGTCGACGCCCGCGTCGATGAGCGCCCGCCCGTCGGGGTAGGGCGAGCGGGTCGAGAACTCGACCCCGGGCAGCAGCGTCGCGACCGTGGTGCCGCGGGCGGCGACGAGCGCCTCGACGTCGGCGTCGTCGAGGTAGGTGCAGTGGTCGACACTGCGGGCCCCGAGCTCGCAGGCCAGCCGGACGCCGGGGCCGTGGCCGAGCTGGTTGCCGTGGACCCTCAGGGCGAGACCCGCGGCGCGGCCGGCCTTGAGGATCGTGCGCGCCTCGTCACCGTCGAAGGCGTGCRCCGAGTGCGGCTCGCAGAAGACGTCGATGCTCTCGGCCAGCGCGGTCGGTCCGTCGGCGACGACCGCGCCGAGCATCGGCCCCGTCACGAGGTCGACGTATGCCGCTCGCCGCGTCGCGTACTCGCGTGGCACGACGTGCGCGCCCAGGAAGGTCGTGTGCGGGGTGAGCTCACGGGCGATGCGCAGGCTGCGCAGCTCGTCGTCGAGGGTCAGGCCGTAGCCGCTCTTGATCTCGACCGTCGTCGTTCCCTGGGCGCGCATCTCGGCCAGGCGGGCGGTGACGAGGTCGCGCAGCTCGTCGTCGCTCGCGGCGCGGGTCGCCGCGACCGAGACGGCGATGCCGCCCCCGTCGTAGGGCGTGCCGGTCATCCGGGCGGCGAACTCCGCCGACCGGTCACCGGCGAAGACGAGGTGGGTGTGCGAGTCGACGAAACCGGGGATGACGGCACGGCCGCCGAGGTCACGGCGCTCGTCGGCGTCGGGCGCCTCGACCTCGGGACCGACCCACTCGATGACACCGTCGTCGGAGACGACGAGCGCCGCGTCGCGGAGGATGCCGAGGAGGGCGTCGCCCGGGTCGGCGTGATCGTCGCCGCGGGCCGGGTCGTTGGTCGTCAGCTCCGCGATGCCCGTGAGGAGCAGGCTCACGCCGGTACCCCTCCGGCGACGCGGTCGATGGCACCGACGAGCAGGCGACCGACGTCGCCCATCCGGTGGTGGCCGTCGCTGACGATGACGTCGCCACCCACGACGACGGTCGAGACGTCAGAGGCCACGCACGCGTAGATGATCTGGTCGAGGGCGGCGCCCGCCGTGTTGACGGTGTCGGTGCGCACCGTGACGAAGTCGGCGAGCGCGCCCTTGCTCAGGTGGCCCCCGTCGGACCAGCCGAGGGACCGGTAGCCGTTGAAGGAGGCCGCGAGGAGCAGGTCGTCGGCCGAGAAGCGGTCGCGCTCGTTGGTGACGAGCCGCTCGTGCATCTCGAGCCCGCGCAGCTCCTCGAACGGGTCGATGACGACGTGCTGGTCCGAGCCCAGCGAGAGCGGGCTGCCGGCGTCGTGCAGGGCGCGGGCCGGGCCGATGCCGTCGGCGAGGTCACGCTCGGTCGTCGGGCAGAAGCACGCGCCGGTGCCGGTGCCGCCGAGGAGCTCGATGTCGCGGTCCTCGAGGTGCGTGGCGTGCACGGCCGTCGAGTGGGCGCCGAGGGCACCGGCCTCGTCGAGCAGCTGGGTCGGGCTCGCGCCGTAGAACATCTGGCACGCGAGGTTCTCGCCGTGCTGCTCGGACAGGTGCACGTGGAGCGGCAGGTTGCCTGCGGCCTCGACGACCTTCGGGAGGTCTTCGCGCTTGACCGCACGGACCGAGTGGATCGCCGCGCCGAGCCGCACCAGGTCGGTCTCGGGGCGCCGCGCTGACATGCGCTCCGCCCACGCCTCGACCGAGCCGTCGCTGAACCGGCGCTGACCCGGGTGGAGCTCGACGTGGCCCCCACCGTTGAGGCCGCCCTCGAGGTAGCACGTGTCGAGGAGCGTGAGCCGGATGCCGGCCTCGTCGGCCGCCTGGCGCACCGCGAGACCCATCGCGTTCGGGTCGCGGTACGGGTGCCCGCCCGGACGGTGGTGGACGTAGTGGAACTCCCCCACGACCGTGATGCCGGCCTGCACCATCTCGGCGAAGACGGCCCGCGCCAGCGCGAAGTACGTGTCGGGGTTGAGCTGCTCCGCGGCGGCATACATCTGCTCGCGCCAGCTCCAGAAGTTGCCGCCACCGCCGTTGACACGGCCGCGGAGGGCGCGGTGGAAGGCGTGGCTGTGGGCGTTGGCCATGCCGGGCAGCGTCACTCCGGCGAGGCGGACGTCGTCGGGCTGCGGGTCCGCGTCCACGAGGACGTCCTTGAACAGGCCGTCCTGCGTCACGAGGCGGACACGGCGCGCCAGTCCCCCTGTCAGCCAGGCACTCTCGCACCAGAAGGTCGTCATCGTGCCTCGCTCATCGACTCGGGGTCCTTCCCTGTGCACAGCTCGGTCACGACGGCGGTGAGGGCCGTGACCCCATGGTGACAGTCCTCGGTGCGCGCGAACTCGTCCGGAGAGTGTGACACCCCTGTGGGGTTGCGGACGAAGAGCATCGCGCTCGACACCCCGTGCGTGGCGAGGATGCCCGCGTCGTGCCCCGCGCCCGTGCCGAGCAGCGGCGCGTCGGGGAGTATGCCGTGCACCCGCTCCACGAGTCGCGTGTCGAACGTCGTCGTCGGGGTCCACGACTCCTCGGTGGTCGTCGCCCCCACACGGGCGGCCTCCGACGCCACGGCGTCCACGACCGCGTGGACGACGTGCTCGCTCTGACCGCGTGCGTCGAGCCAGGCCGTGACATGGCTCGGGATGGCGTTGACGCCGCCCGGTACGACGTCGACCTTGCCCACGGTGGCCACGCAACCGAGCCCCACGGCATACGACCGCGCTGCCTGGACGACCTCGGCGAGGCCGAGCATGGCGTCCTTCCGGTCGCCGAGGCGCGTGGTGCCCGCG
>NZ_JBFULD010000393.1:0-3432 GCF_056400505.1 Terrabacter sp. P5_B1 | reverse complement strand
GCGGTGGACCGGTGGGCCGCGACGACGACGGCCACGGGCCGGAGCATGCGGCAGGCGCGGGCGAGCTCGGCCGTCGGGGTGCTGGCGCCGAGGTAGCTCGAGCGCCACCCGAGGCGCGACAGGACGATCGCGGTGGCATGAGCCCGAACTCGTGGTGCTCTCCGGGCATGCACGCGAGCACGGCGAGCGGGCCGTCGGCGCGCTCGGGGGCCTCCATCAGGACGGAGAGCCGCGAGCGCAGGACGTGGCTCGCGAAGTGCTCCTGCGCCACGCCGATCGAGCCGGCGGACCAGCGCTCACCGACGTCGTGGAGGTAGGGCAGCACGACCAGCGAGAGGGCGTCCTCCACGCCGAGCTCGTCGAAGACCCGCGTGAGGACGCGGTGCCCACCGGTCTCGTCGAAGCTCTCGAGCGTCTCCTCGAGGCCGTCCCGCCACTCGCCGGGCGTCGTGCGGTGCGGCGTGGTCATGGGGGCTCCTCGGGGTGGGACGGGGACCGAGGCGCCGGGCGACAGCTGCAGCGTCATACCCGTTCCGGTCGGGCCGCCCACCGTCGTGACCGAATCGTGCCCTCCGGCCCGCAAAGTCGGTTGGCTCGGCCGCGTCCCGCGCACAGGATGGGGTATGCCGTACGCAGCCCTCCCGCGCACCACCGTCCTCCTCGAGGTGGCGTGCGACGAGTCCGGTTCGGAGGGCGAGAAGCTCGTGCGGGGCAGCACCGACACCTTCGCCCATGCGAGCGTCGACGTCACGACCTCGGCCGCGACGGCGACCATCGAGCGGGTGCGCATCGAGGCTCGCTCGCCCGCGACGGAGGTCAAGGCAAGCGTCGTGCTGCGGCCCCAGAACCGGCGCCTGCTCGAGTGGCTCCTCGGTGACGACGGGCCGCTCCTCGGCCGCGCCCACGTGCACCTCACCGACAAGTCCTTGCACCTGACGAGGCGCATGGTGGCGCTGCTCGGTCGCGGGCCGGCGTCGGTCCCGGAGGGCACGCGTCTCCCGGAGGAGCTGCACCGCACGGCCGTGCGACGCCTGGGTCGGCTGGGCTGGG
Source organism: Terrabacter sp. P5_B1 (assembly GCF_056400505.1). Taxonomy (NCBI): domain Bacteria; kingdom Bacillati; phylum Actinomycetota; class Actinomycetes; order Micrococcales; family Intrasporangiaceae; genus Terrabacter; species Terrabacter sp. P5_B1. The sequence goes on along the minus strand of NZ_JBFULD010000393.1, from coordinate 2,382 downwards.
AGACGGTGCTCGGCGACTTCAACGACGTCGTGCGCGCCCGCTCGCTCGACGAGGCGGCCGAGAGCGCGCAGGCCCTGCGCCGCGGGCTGGACGACGTCGCTGACCTCGCTCCGGACCTGGTGGAAGGGGTGCCCGACGACCCGGAGGCGCTACTCGCCCTCGTGGCGCGCGGACGCGGCGTGCTAGACCCCATCGTTCCGGCGCTCGCGGAGGTCCTGCGTCACTGGGGCGCGGTCGGTCGTCCGCTCTGGGTGATCCACGACGTGCAGGCCGCCCTCACCGATGCGGCGATCCGCACGGCGGTCGGGTCGAGGGCCGACGGGTCGTCGCAGGCGCTCACGGGCATCAGCTTCGTCGACTCGCAGGACGACCCGCGCGTGCAGCTGGCCGACTTCCTCGCCGGCGCCTCACGACGGATCGCCTCTCAGGTGCTTGCGGGACAGGCAGATCCGGATCTTGTCGACCTCATCGCTCCATACGTCAGCGCCCGGTCGGCCTGGCTGGACGCCTGGCCTCGGTCCGGTGCCCCTCATGCGCTGGCACCGGACGGCAGCCACGGGCGTCAGACGGTGCGGAGGCGCGTGATCCAGTAGCTCGCGGTGGCGGGCGACGCCACCCCGAAGCGGGCGTTGACGACCCAGAGCGACCCGATGGCCGCCGTGGCGGTGGACGGCACGTCGAGCGAGTCGTCGGTCAGCGTGGTGCGCCACGTCGCGCGCCACTCGTCGCCGTCGCGCCGCAGCTGCACGACCGTGACGTCCTTGGGGCCGCTGCCGCGCACGTTGTAGAGGGTGCGGCCGACGAGCTCGAGACCGTCCCCGCTCGTGATCGGTGGGCCTCCGGCGACGGCGATGCGGCGGGTGACGCCCGACTCGCCGTCGACCTGCCACAGCCCACCCACCCGGGTGTTGTTGAGCACGAACACGTCGTCGGAGAGGGCGCGGATACCGTTGGCGTTGAACGTGTTCGGGGGGCTCGGCGGCCACGGGTCGGTCAGGGCCACGAACCGTGCAGGGGACCGGGTGGGGTGGCCGATGCGAGTGAGGCGCACGATGGTGAGCCGGTCGACGCTCGAGTCGGTGACCCACACGGCACGAGGGGTGACGACGAGGTCGTTGAGGAAGCCTGCCCCGGGGACGACGGTGTCGCCGACGACGGCTCCGGAGACTGCGTCCACCGCCCAGACGTGTCCCTCGGTGCCGAGGCTGCCGACGGTCCAGACCAGCCCGGTGCGGCGGTCGAAGAAGAGGCCACGGAGCGACCGACCGGTGGCGGGCGGGAGGAGCGTGCGGGTGGTTCCGGTGCGCAGGTTGCCGGTGAGGATGCGTCCGTCGGCGAACGAGCCGACGTAGAAGGTGGCGCCCGGGCCCGACGTGATGCCCTCCGGCTGGGTGCCGTCCGGGAGGAGGACCCTGGTCGGGAGGCGGCCGCCGGGGCGACCCTGCTCGGCGGAGGCGACGGGAGCGGTCAGTGCAGTGACGGCGACGGCGGCAGCCGAGCCGAGGACGAGGCGACGCGAGGGGGTGCCATGGTGCACGGCGTTGTGGTTGTGCATGTTCCATGCTGCGCCGATGCACGGTCAGAAATCGAGACCTGGACGGAGGACCTTTGCGCGGGTGTGCCGTTGCACGTGGCACCGGCGCACCCGCGTCGACAGGTCTCGGATCGCCTCAGCGGAAGAGGTCGAGCTTCCCGTGCTTCTCGGCGAGCAGGTAGTAGACGGTGACGCGGTTCTTCGTGCGGTCGCCCTTGAGCGTCTGGCCGACCTCCGCCAGCGAGGCGTCGAGGTCGGCGTCGGAGTCGGTGAGTCCGAGCTTCTTCTTCATGAATCCGTCACGCACGCGGTCGGTCTCGGTCTTGTCGGTGAACGACACGAGTGCCGAGTCACGCTTCTGCAGCGCGATGCCGCAGTGCCGGACGATGCCCTTGATCGCGGCGTCGTCGGCGTCCGGTGAGTACTTCTTGACGTCTGCTGCCCAGTCTTCTGCCATGTGCCGTGCCCCTCGTCGTTGAATGCTGGAACACGAGTGACGCTAAACCCGCATACGTCGCCTGAGAAGGGATTTGGGATGGGTCTTCGTCCAAAGGTCCGCCGCCCGCCGTCAGGCGGTGAGGGCGGCCCAGGTGCGCGGTGGGTGTCCTGCGCCGACGCTAGGACTGGGCGCCCTTGCCGTACATGGGGAGAACTCCCCGGCCGGACGCGACGAGGGCGTCGCCGAGGGCGGTGCGCCAGTAGAGCACCTCGCGCCCCGAGCGCCGGCGCAGCACCGTGCCGGCCGCGAGCAGGACCTTGAGGTGGTCGCCGACCGAGCCGAGGGGCATACCTGTGCGGGCGACGAGGGCGCTCGTGCTCGTCGGTCCGTCGAGGACCCGGAGCAGGAG
>NZ_JBFULD010000392.1:0-3473 GCF_056400505.1 Terrabacter sp. P5_B1 | reverse complement strand
CCGCCAAATGGGCACTCGAGTGGTGGGGACGCGTGGGCAGGTGGCACTCGATGGTCGAGTGCTCAGTTCCCGACGGGTGAGGCGCCGCCAAATGGGCACTCAAGTGGCGGGCTGCGTGGGCAAGTGGGCACTCGACGGTCGAGTGCTCAGTTCCCGACTGAGACGTCGGACGTCAGAGGGCGAGCATCAGGGTCGCGGCAGCCACGACCGTCACCGCGCAGAGGGCGCCCGTCCGCGCGATGCGGCCCGCGTCGACGGTCAGGCCCGCCGAGCGGCATCGCGAGGCCCACAGCAAGGTCGCCACCGAGCCCCACATCGTGATGAGGGGTCCCGCGTTGACGCCGATGAGCAGAGCCGCGAGCCGGTTGGCGGAGTCGACCACGGTCGGCTCGAGCGCGAGGTAGGCCGGAAGGTTGTTGATGCCGTTGGAGGTGAGCACGCCGAGGCCGCTGACGCGCAAGAGCGCGGCCACCCCGGTGCCGTGCCCGACGACGGTCTGGAGCCAGTTCGCGAGACCGGCACGCAGTGCGGCGTCGATGACGAGGAAGAGGACACAGATGCCGATGACGGTGAGCCAAGGCATCCGGATCCGGCGCAGCAGCTCGGGGGCGCGCCAGTAGGTCGCCGCGACGAGGATGCCGGCGGCCGGCAGGGACGCCAGCGCGGGCTGCACCCCGAGGACGAAGCAAGGAGCGAGCAGGGCGCACACCCCGGCCGCGATCTGCACGAGCACGAGGTCGTGCGGCTCCGCCGCCGGGGGAGTGTCGTAGGTGCCGCGAAGGTCGCGGCGATGCAGCTGCCAGAGGACCGCGACGGTGACGAGGATGGCGATGACGGCGGGCGCTGCCATCAGCTTGATGTAGCCCAGCGTGCCGACGTCGAGCGCCGCGAACGGGTGCAGCGCCAGGAGATTCGTCAGGTTCGAGACCGGGAGCAGCAGGGACGCCGTGTTGGCCAACCACAGCGTCGTCATCGCGAACGGCAGCGGTGGAGCCCCGACCTGACGGGCGACCGCGATGGCCACCGGAGTCAGCAGGACGGCGGTCGTGTCGAGGCTGAGGAGCACGGTGCACACGACTGCCAGGGCGACGACGAGCAGCCACAGCACGACGACCCTGCCCCTCGCGGTGCGGGCAGCGCGGTGGGCCAGGACGTCGAAGAGACCCGACAGGTCGCAGATCTCGGCCACCAGGGTGATGGCGACGAGGAAGACGAGGATCGGCGCGACGCGCTCGACGAGGTTGGCGAGGTCGAGGTTCACGTCACGGCCTCGGCGTCGCGGCCAGCTGCCACGGTCGTCCTGCCCGTGGCGGGGCGGTCAGCTCGACCTCGAAGCGCTCCGACAACCTCTCGGCGAGCGACTTGGGTGTCCGCGGCGCCTCGGCCCGGACGAGCTCTCGTGTCACGAGGCCCCGCGTGTGCTTGGCCATGTGCGACGCACCGGGGACCGTGACGTGCACCCAGCGCTCAGCGCGCTCGCCCTGGGGACGCCACACCGCTGCATACGTGCTCGACCGGCAGTCGACGACGAGCTCTCGCGGCTTGACGACCGCGTCCAGCGCCGCGGGCAGCTCCTTGCGCCACTCGTGCGAGAGGTAGCCCACGCCCGGGAGGGTGCTGCAGATGTTGACGCGGTAGGCCGGCACGCGGTCACCGAGACGCAGCGCACCGAAGAGTGCCGACACGACGACGATCCAGCGATTGGCGCGCCGCTTCGAGGCCGCGTCGAGCGAGTCGACGTCGAGGGCCTGGTAGAGCACCCCGCTGTAGACGTGGGACGCCGTGGCCGTCGGTGCGGTCTGCAGGCGCGTGTTGCCCTCGATGTCGGCGACGAGGTTGGGGCTGACGTCGAGGACAGCCGCGGCATCCGGCTCGCCGCTCACCCGGGCAACGGTCTGCACGACCGACTCCCGCAGGTGTGTCAGCTCGGGGAAGGAGAGGGTGCCGAGGTCGAGCGACCGTCCTCGCCGGGGGGTCGTCTTCCCCTCGGACGGCGGGAGCAGGATCAGCACGGGGGTCAGCCTAGGCAAACCGCCCAGTGATGTCTCATCCGTCCGCGTGTCGCTGGCCCACCTCTTCGGCCACGCGATGCGTAGGGTGGCGCCATGGCCCAGCGACACATCGTCTTCCGCCCGGCGACGGAGCCCGGCGGCGTGGCACAGCAGCTGACCGCCCGCTTCGAGGCGGTGCGCCGCGAGTTCGAGGTGCCGGACCGGTTCCCGCCCGCCGTCGTCGCCGAGGCGAGCTCGGCCGCCGCGGCTGCCAGCCTGCCGGAGCGGGACGAGACGGACATCCCGTTCATCACCATCGACCCGCCGACCTCGATGGACCTCGACCAGGCCATGTCGATCGAGCGCCTCGGTGAGGGGTACCGGGTGCGCTACGCCATCGCCGACGTGCCGGCCTTCGTCCGCGCGGGAGGTGCCGTCGACGCCGAGGCCCGCCGCCGTGGCCAGACGATCTACTGCCCCGACAAGCGGATCCAGCTGCACCCGTCCGAGCTGAGCGAGGGCGCCGCCAGCCTGCTGCCCGACCAGGTGCGTCCGGCCTTCGTCTGGGACATCACGCTCGCCGCCGACGGCGAGGGCACTGCGGTCGAGGTGCACCGGGCCATGGTGCGCAGCGTTCGGCGCTACGACTACGAGCAGGTGCAGAAGGAGGTCGACGCCGGCACCGCCGAGGAGTGCCTGATGCTGCTCAAGGAGGTGGGCGAGAAGCGCGTCCTGCTCGAGCGCCGGCGCGGCGGCGCGACGCTGCCGATGCCTGAGCAGGAGGTCGAGGAGGACGAGAACGGCGACTTCCGGATCTCGTTCCGCCCCCTGCTCTCCGCCGAGGACTGGAACGCCCAGATCTCCCTGCTGACCGGGATGGGCGCGGCGGACCTCATGCTCAAGGGCAAGGTCGGCATCCTGCGCACGATGCCGCCACCGGACCCCCGTGACCTGTCGCGCTTCCGTCGCCAGGCGGCTGCGGCCGGTGTGACGTGGCCCGAGGGCCTGGCCTACGGCGAGTTCCTCCGGACGCTGGACCGCGCCGAGCCCCGCCACCTGGCCCTCATCCACGAGGCGACCTCGCTCTTCCGGGGGGCCGGCTACACCCCGTTCGACGGGACGGTGCCGCAGCATCCGCTGCACGCCGCGGTCGCCAACCCGTATGCGCACGTGACCGCACCGCTGCGCCGGCTCGTCGACCGCTTCGGGCTCGTCGTGTGCGAGGCGCTCTCCGCGGGACGGCAGGTGCCCGAGTGGGTGCGGGAGGCGCTGCCGACGCTGCCCGAGATCATGTCGACGTCCGACCGCCGCACCAACGGCGTCGAGCGGGCGTGCACCGACGCCGTCGAGGCCGCCGAGCTGCATCTCCACCTCGGCGACGAGCTCGAAGCGTTGGTCGTCGACGAGAACGAGAAGGGTGTCGTCGTCCAGCTCATCGAGCTGGCCGTGGTGGCGAAGGCGTCCGGCAGGGCGACGGCGGGC
>NZ_JBFULD010000391.1:0-3484 GCF_056400505.1 Terrabacter sp. P5_B1 | reverse complement strand
GAGCCGGACCGCTCCTGGCAGCGGGACGGGCTGCTGGCACCGGCCGGGCTGGACATCTGAGGTGGACGTCCTGCTCAGGGTCGCACCCGAGGTGCGGCTCAGTTCCTCTGCGTCCGGACTGCGCGCGACCCTGGAGGGCGAGCGGTCAAGACCCGACACGGGGGTCGGGTCGCGCCTCGCGTCGAACCGATCCGCCCCGACCGCCGACGAGCACCCGACCCTGATCGAGCTCGAGGCTCGCGCCCGGCAGGCCCAGAAGTCCGACGACCTGCCCGCGCTCTGGTCGGTCGAGGAGACGCTGCGCTCGCTCCACCTCGAGAACCACCCGCTGCGGCGCCGGCCCGAGACGCCGGAGGCCGGCGGGCTCCCCGCCAGGGAACGGGCCCTGCTCGAGCGCAACGCGTTCGAGGCGGCCCTGCCGCGGGTGTCGGTGTTCAAGCGATCGGCGCGCAGCAAGGCACGGGCCGCCGCCGAGACCGAGGCCGACACCTTCGGTCGTGCCCTCGACCTGGCGCAGGTCGTCATCGCCCAACACCGGGCTGCCGTCGTGAACGACCAGTGGAGTGCCCTCGCCGGGCACGACCGCAGCGCCGTCATCGCCGAGCTCGACGCCGAGTTCGCCGCCGCCGGATGCGGGTGCACGTGCATCGACGCCGGGTGGGACGCCGAGAGCTCGCGGGGCTACGTCACCATCGTGACCCGCTACCCCGACATCGACATCGTCGCCGAGCGGGGGCCCGGCTTCTCCTCGAGCGGCCGACCGATGCTGCGCCGCCGCACCCGAGCCGAGCGCAACTCCCGCTACCTCAGCGGCCTCGCGTCGTTCGCGCTCGCTGCCGCACGCCGGGCGATCAGCGTCGCCGTCGCAGCCGATGACGTCCACCTCGTCGTGGTGCGTCGGACCGGCGACGGTCTGGAGCCGATCTACGTCGGCAGCCTGAGCCGCGAGGCCATCACCCTGCGACCCGCGCTCGCAGACCCGGTGCCGCTGCTGCTCGGGTCAGCGGTTCGGCCCCTGCAGTTCGACGGCCCCGCCCACGACCTCGTGGCCGTCACCCCGCACGACGACGTCACGGACATCGTTCGACGGTGCGTCGCTGCGCTGGACGACGGCAGGGTCGAGACCGAGCCCGGGGACAGCGAAATCGTGGACACCGAAATCGTGGACAGCGAAATCGTGGACAGCGAGGCCCTCGGGGGCGTCGAGCACGAGAAGGCCGACGGCATACCTGCTCGTCCGGAGCCGACGGACTAGAGCTCGGACCGGACGAGGCGGCGGAGGGCCAGCGCGGCCACCGGGCGATAGCCGATGACCGCGAAGGCCGGCGCCTCGATGACGAGCTCGGTGGCGCACCCTCCGGGCGTGGGACGCACGACGTGGTCGAGGGTCGCATGGACGAAACCGAGACGCACGCGCCAGCTCCACTCCATGACGTCTGCGTCGACGGCCAGCACCTCGAATGGCACGCGGATCCCGAGCGGCCCGACGACGAGCCCGGCCAGGCCGGACCTGATGCGACGGGTCGCTGCGATGACCTCCGAGATCTGCGGCGACCACGTGGACCAGAGGTCGAGGTTCTCGTAGCGGCTCCACGCCACCGCGGGGTCGGCGCCGCCTTGGACGGTGATGGTCGCGCGCATCGCGAGTCGGCTGGTCGCTCAGACGCCGTCGGAGGGAGCCGACGGCGCCGGCCCCTCGACGTTGACGGTGGGAGTCCCGGAGCCGCACCGGACGATGACGGCGCGGGAGGTGTCGTCGCCGGGGTTGGACTCGCGGTGGACGGCCCCGGCCGGCACGCGCAGGAAGTCTCCCGGGCCGGCCTCGACGACGACCTCGCCTCCGGGTCCGGACTCGAGCCGCATCCGGCCCGACACGACGTAGAGCGTGGTGTCGTGGTCGCCGTGGTGGTGCCACCCGGACACCGCGCCGGCCTCGGTGTCGACCGTGCCCGACCACATCGACTCGGTGTGCAGGGCGACCTGCCGGCTCATCCCCGGCGTGGGGTCGGCAGGGCTGAGGTCGTCGCCGGCGACGTGGGTGCACGGCTGGGCCGCGTTGGCCTGCACGGAGGTCTGTGCGGAGGTCTGTGCGGAGGTCTGTGCGGAGGTCTGTGCGGAAGTCGGCGCGTCGGTGTGCTCCGTCATGCCCCCATCAAACCCCACCCAAACCTCCAGAGCTCTAGCCTTGTCGTGTCCCGTCAACGCCATCGGCGAGATGAGGTGGACCATGACAGCTGCGCGTGCGGGCCGGGTCGTCGTGGTCGGCGGCAGCATGGCCGGGCTGCTCGTGGCACGGGCGCTGGCCAATCACGCGGAGTCGGTCGTCGTGCTCGAGCGGGACCGCCTGCCGGCTGAGGTCGCGCCGCGCGGTCGGGTGCCGCAGGGGCGGCATCTGCACGTGCTCCTGTCCGCCGGCCTCGAGCTTCTGCGCGAGTGGTTCCCCGGGATCGAGGCGGAGCTCACGTCGCACGGTGCGGTCCCCGTCGACGGCAGCGACGCGTGGGTGCACCAGGGCGGTGGCTACCGGACGCGCGGCTACTGGGGCCGGCCGGGTCTGGGCATGACCCGTCCGCTGCTCGAGCACGTCGTACGAGGCCGGGTGGCTGCTCTTCCCGGTGTGACGATCGAGGACGGCATGACCGTCGGGGCGGTCACGATGCGGCTGGGACGCGTCACCGGGGTCGTCGTGGACGGCGAGCCCCGGACGGCCGACCTCGTCGTCGACTGCTCCGGGCGCAGCTCTCGCATCGCCCACGACCTCGCGGCCTCCCAGGTGCTCGACCCGCCCGTCACCACCGTCGGTATCGACATCGGCTACACGTCCTTCTTCCTGCGTCGCTCGCCCGGTGACTTCGAGGGCATGCTGCTCGTCAGCATCGAGAACCCCGGCACGTTCCGCGGTGGGGCCGTCGTGCCCGTCGAGGGCGACCGGTGGCAGGTGACCCTCTCCGGTGTGCACGGGGACGTGCCCCCGACGAGCGACGCCGAGATCGAGCGCTTCGCTGCCTCCCTGTCGACGCCGGCGGTGGCGCAGCTCATCAGGCACTGCGAGCGGGTCTCCGACATCGAGACCTACCGCTTCCCCTCGAGCCGACGCCGGCACTACGAGAAGGTCCACGCGCTGCCGGCGGGCTTCGTCACCGTCGGGGACGCGTCGAGCAGCTTCGACCCGATCTACGGACAGGGGATGACGTCGTCCGCGCTCCAGGCGGCAGCGCTCGGCGACGTGGTGGCGCGGACGGGCATCGGGTCCGATGACCTGCCGAAACGATTCCACCGCAAGGCCGCTCGTATCATCGAGGCTCCGTGGCGCATCGCGGTGGGCGGGGACTTCGGCCACCCGCAGACCGTCGGCACGCGCCCGGTCGGGACGGCGCAGCTCAACGGCTACATGGTGCGCGTCATCCACGCGGCTCACGCGTCCCTGCCCGTCACGCGGTCGTTCAACCGCGTCCTCCAGCTCGAGGACCCGCCGACGGCCCTG
>NZ_JBFULD010000390.1:0-3491 GCF_056400505.1 Terrabacter sp. P5_B1 | reverse complement strand
TACGAGTACGGCTGGGCCGACAGTGACGTGGCCGGGTCCACGGCGCGTCGTGGGCTCAACGAGGACGTCGTGCGCGACATCTCGGCCCGCAAGAACGAGCCCGAGTGGATGACGAAGCTGCGCCTGAAGAGCCTCAGCCTCTTCGGCAAGAAGCCGATGCCCGCCTGGGGCTCGGACCTCACGGGCATCGACTTCCAGAACATCAAGTACTTCGTGAAGTCCACCGAGAAGCAGGCGGCCACGTGGGACGACCTGCCCGAGGACATCAAGAACACCTACGACCGGCTGGGCATCCCCGAGGCCGAGAAGCAGCGCCTCGTCTCCGGCGTCGCCGCGCAGTACGAGTCCGAGGTCGTCTACCACCAGATCCGCGAGGACCTCGAGGCCCAGGGCGTCATCTTCCTCGACACCGACACGGCGCTGAAGGAGCACGAGGACCTCTTCCGCGAGCACTTCGCGACGGTGATCCCGGCCGGCGACAACAAGTTCGCCGCGCTCAACACGGCCGTGTGGTCGGGCGGCTCGTTCATCTACGTGCCCAAGGGTGTCCACGTCGACATCCCGCTCCAGGCGTACTTCCGCATCAACACCGAGAACATGGGCCAGTTCGAGCGGACGCTGATCATCGCCGACGAGGGCTCCTACGTGCACTACGTCGAGGGCTGCACCGCCCCGATCTACAAGTCGGACTCGCTGCACTCGGCCGTCGTCGAGATCATCGTCAAGAAGAACGCCCGCGTGCGCTACACGACGATCCAGAACTGGTCCAACAACGTCTACAACCTCGTCACCAAGCGCGCGACCTGCGAGGCCGGGGCGACGATGGAGTGGGTCGACGGCAACATCGGCTCCAAGGTGACGATGAAGTACCCCGCCGTCTTCCTCATGGGCGAGCACGCCAAGGGCGAGACGCTCTCGATCGCGTTCGCCGGCGAGGGCCAGCACCAGGACACCGGCTCCAAGATGGTGCACGCGGCTCCCTACACGAAGAGCTCGATCATCAGCAAGTCGGTCGCCCGTGGCGGCGGTCGCGCGAGCTACCGCGGCCTCGTCCAGGTGCTCCCCGGCGCGCACCACTCGGCCTCGACCGTGCGCTGTGACGCGCTGCTCGTCGACACGATCAGCCGCTCCGACACCTACCCCTATGTCGACATCCGTGAGGACGACGTGTCGATGGGTCACGAGGCCACGGTCTCCAAGGTCTCCGAGGACCAGCTCTTCTACCTCATGTCCCGCGGCATGGCCGAGGACGAGGCCATGGCGATGATCGTGCGCGGCTTCATCGAGCCGATCGCCCGTGAGCTGCCCATGGAGTACGCCCTCGAGCTCAACCGCCTCATCGAGCTCCAGATGGAAGGAGCCGTCGGCTGATGGGCCTTCTGGCTGACACGACCACCGACACCCCCGCCATCACCGAGACCCAGCAGAGCGAGACCACGGTGCCCGACGCCGCCCCCACAGCCACGACCACCGTCCCGGGTGCCGCGCACACGGACTCCGCCGCGGCCTTCGTGCCCAAGCAGTCGCGTGCCGAGCGCACGGCGTCGTTCGACGTCGCCGCGTTCCCGCTCCCGACGGGCCGCGAGGAGGACTGGCGCTTCACGCCCGTCAAGAAGCTCGCCGGCCTGCTGGCCGAGGGCGCGACGGGCCAGCTCGACTGGATCATGAAGCTCCCCGCGGGTGTGACGACCTCGACGATCACGTCCGAGCAGGCGCAGGCTCTCGGCATCCTGCCACCGCAGGACCGCGCGGCCGTCGTCGCCGGAGCGGCCGCCGACGGGGCGCTGCTGCTGGACATCCCGGCCGAGGCCGAGCTCGACGAGCCCGTGCGGCTGTCACTCGTCGGCCAGGGTGGCGAGCCCGTGCACGGCCACCTGGTCGTGCGCGCGGGGCGCTTCTCCAAGGGGACGGTCGTCGTCGAGCACAYCGTGTCGGCCCGCTACTCCCAGCTCGTCTCGGTCRTCACCGGTGACGGCTCGGACCTCACCGTCGTGTCCGTACAGCGCTGGGCCGATGACGCCCAGCACCTGGCCCAGCACGACGCGCTCGTCGGTCGCGACGCCCACTACAAGCACCTCGCGGTGAGCCTCGGCGGCGAGGTCGTCCGCGTCAACGCCAACGTGCGCTACGCCGGACCGGGCGGCGACGCGACCCTGCTCGGCGTCTACTTCGCCGACGCCGGCCAGCACCTCGAGCACCGCTCGTACATCGACCACAACGCGCCGCACTGCAAGAGCCGGGCCACCTACAAGGGCGCGCTCCAGGGCGAGACCGCCCACACCGTGTGGGTCGGCGACGTCCTGATCCGCGCCGAGGCCGAGGGCACCGACACCTACGAGCTCAACCGCAACCTCGTCCTGACCGACGGTGCTCGCGCCGACTCGGTGCCGAACCTCGAGATCGAGACCGGCGAGATCAAGGGCGCCGGGCACGCTTCTGCGACAGGGCGTTTCGACGACCTGCAGCTGTTCTACCTCCAGTCGCGCGGCATCAGCGAGGACGAGGCCAAGCGCCTGGTCGTGCGCGGCTTCTTCGCCGACATCATCCGTGAGATCCCGCTCGCCGACCTGCGCGACGAGATCACCGCGGCCATCGAGGAGGAGCTCGCGTCGACGGCATACGCGGCTCCCACCCAGCAGACCCCCAGCATCCCCAGCACCAACAAGGAGAACTGACCCATGAGCACGCTCGAGATCAAGGGACTCACGGTCTCGGTCCAGACCGAGGACGGCCCCAAGGAGATCCTGCGCGGGGTCGACCTCACCGTGAAGTCGGGGGAGACGCACGCGATCATGGGGCCCAACGGCTCCGGCAAGTCGACGCTGGCCTACAGCATCGCCGGCCACCCGAAGTACACCGTCACCGGCGGCACCGTGACGCTCGACGGCGAGGACGTCCTCGCCATGAGCGTCGACCAGCGCGCCCGCGCCGGCCTCTTCCTCGCGATGCAGTACCCCGTCGAGGTCCCCGGTGTGACGGTCAGCAACTTCCTCCGCACGGCCAAGACGGCCATCGACGGCGAGGCGCCCAAGCTGCGCACGTGGGTCAAGGACGTCAAGGCGGCCATGGGCAACCTGCGGATGGACCCGGTGTTCGCCGAGCGCAACGTCAACGAGGGCTTCTCCGGCGGCGAAAAGAAGCGCCACGAGATCCTCCAGATGGAGCTGCTCAAGCCCAAGGTGGCCATCCTCGACGAGACCGACTCCGGCCTCGACGTCGATGCGCTGAAGATCGTCTCGGAGGGTGTCAACCGCGCCAAGGAGTCGACCGACCTCGGTGTCCTGCTCATCACCCACTACACGCGCATCCTGCGCTACATCAAGCCTGACTTCGTCCACGTCTTCGTCGACGGCAAGGTCGTCGAGCAGGGTGGGTCCGAGCTGGCAGACCGCCTCGAGGACGAGGGCTACGACCGCTACCTCGTCGCGACCCCGGCCGTGGCTGCCGAGGCCTGAGCCCCATGACCGACGTCCTGCCCTTCACGGATGGGG
>NZ_JBFULD010000389.1:0-3546 GCF_056400505.1 Terrabacter sp. P5_B1 | reverse complement strand
GCGCCGCCCAGGGCTGGGTGAGGTAGACCACGGTGTCGGCGGACGGCGCTCCGCCCTCGAGGCGGATGCGAAACTCCCGGGCGACGCGCTCGTCGACCCGCCACCCGCTCCCGTCCCGGGCGTAGAGGGACCATCGCTCGTCACTGAGCCACTTCGCGCTGGCGGCCACCGCGAGGGCGCGCACGGTCGAGCGCGGCTCGTGGCCGCCCTCGCGGCGGTAGGCCCGGCGACGCGTGGACCAGGTGCCGAACGAGCCGAGCCCCTCATCGATCACCACGACCCGGGGGCGTCGGCCCCGGTGGGCACGGACGAAGGAGGTCCAGGCACGCACCGACGGGGCCCCCACGCACAGCAGCTGCGCGGTCCGCGGAAGGTCGGCGGACGAGCGCTCGCTGTCCGAGAACCGGACGATGAGACGAGGGTCGTCCACGAGGAGTGCTCGGACGGGGGCCTCACGGGCCTGTCCGTCACCGAACGCATCCCCGGTCGGCCTGATCGTGAGGCGCACCACGCAGTCCTGGGACTCGAGCAGGCAGCGAAGGTACGACGAGGCGTAGAGCAGGTGCGTGCGGGACCGAACCCCCGTCAGCACGAGGTCGAGCGTCTCGGCAGGGTCAGACAACAGGTGGCCTCCCCGCGCGGGTGAGCTGCCAGGCGGTGCGCCAGGACATCGGTCGGCGGGCGCCGGCATCGGTCCGCATGCCCTCCCGCAGCCCTGAGAACCACACTCCCAGCTTCTCGCGGTCGCGGACCCGCGCGATGGTGGCCATCGACCACAGACCCACGTAGACCTCGGCGAGAGGGTGCGGCAGGTTGCGCTTGGCGACCCACACGCGGTTGCGGGCGTTCATCCGGTAGTAGACGGCGTGCCGCGTGGGCTGCGTCGCCGGGTGGTTGACGACGACGTCGGGGCGGTAGTGCAGCCGCCACCCCGCGTCGAGGAGTCGATAGGCCAGGTCGATGCCCTCGTGGCCGTACCAGAAGTGGCCCGGCCAGCCACCGACTGCTTCGAAGGCGCTGCGGCGGACGGTGCACACGCCCTCCCAGAAGACGACCACCTCGCCGGGGCGTCCGCCGTCGGTCGTTCGCAGCCGAGGCACCCACCGCCGCGGTGTCGGCCGCCCGTCGGGGTCCGCCCCGCGCGGCTGCACGACCGCGACGCGCTCGTCGTCATAGTCCTCCGCGAGACGCCGGAGCACATCGGTGGTGGGTAGCACGGCGTCGTCGTCGTAGAAGAAGAGCACCTCGCCACGCACCGCCCGCGCCCCGACATTGCGTCCCTCGGGGATGCCGACGTTCTCCACGAGGTGCACGGTGCGCACGCCGGCGGGCACGTCCACCGGCTCCCAACCGTTGCCGACGAGCACGACGTCGAGGTCGACACCCTTTTGGGTGATGAGCGTCGCCAGCGCTCTGGCGAGCTCGGCGGGTCGGTCTCCCATCGACAGGACGACGGCGCCCACTGTGGTCGGCGCCGGCATCATCGCTCCTGCGGTCGTCTGGGTCCGGACAGGACCCCGGGTGGCTGCGGTGGGTGGGGTGCCGTCCAGGGGCGCTCCCGCTCCCGTACGGCATCGCTATTGTAGTCAGGTCATCCGGAAGGGCTCAGCCTTCGTTCCGGGGACCCACCACGAGAGGACCACGAGTTGACCGCCCACGTGAGCGACCAGGACGTCCAGCGCGACCCCATCTCCGGAGCACGCATCCTCGTCGGCGACATGCTGATGTGGTCCGACCTCGCGACGCTCGAGACGCCGCTGGCGGTCCGCGAGGTGGTTCGGACCGCGATCGCGGCACACCGTCCGCGGCGCGTCCTGCTGGCTGGCCCGAGGGCGGGGCTGCTCGTCGACGCGGTCCCCACCGACGTACGCGTCGACCTGCTCGTCCGCGCGCTGCCCGACGCCCGTCTCCTGGGTGACCGTGCCGGGCTGCACGAGAGCTCGGACATCTACTGCGGCGGCCTCGACGTGTTCGCCCCGGGGCACAGCTACGACCTCATCGTCGCCCTCGGTGGTCCCGAGCGGCTCCTCGGTCCCGACTCGCGGGGCCTGACTGAGGCCGAGACGGTGGCGCGTCTCGCCGCGCTCCTCGACGACGGGGGCCGCCTCGTGCTCGACCTCGCCAACGAGATGGGGTTCACCGACCTGGTGTCGTCCCTGCCCGACGCGACGCTCGAGTCCGACGCCGGATGGCATGTCGGTGCGGCTGGCTTCAGCCCCCGGCACCTCTTCGCCCGGGAGCGGTCGAGCGTCCTCGAGGCCGAGGGCCTGCAGGCCGAGGCCACCTTCGCAGCGCTGCCCTCCGTGGACCACCACAGCCTGCTCGTCCACCACGAGGCAGTCGAGCACGAGCGCCTGCGCGATCGCGTCGGGGTGCTCGCGGGGCAGGCGATGGACCAGCACTTCTCGACGACACCGATGCTGCGTGAGCCACGAACGGCGCTCCAGCGCATCGTCGACGCCCGGATGCTCGATGGGCTGGCGCCGGCATGGGTCGTGGTGGCGACCAAGGGCGAGCCGACGGTGCACGTGCCCGACTACCCGGCGATCGTGGCTGCCGAGCCGGAGACCGACAACCCCTGGAGCACCGTCGCGGTGGTGTCGGCCGACGACACGGAGACGCTGTCCTGGGCGAGTGCGCGCACCGACGACGAGATGAGCGAAGGGAAGCTGTCCCGCACGCTGGTCCCCTCGACCGGAGGACGCTCGTTCGAGCTCGAACTTCGACAGGCCTGCGCGACGCGCCGCCACGCTGCCATCCGCAGCCGGGTGCGAGCGTATGCCGCGTGGCTGGCGGACGTCGGGGTGTGGACCTCGGAGACGGCCGAGCGCCGCTACTTCGCCACCCCAGCCAACACCCTCGTCGACGGCGACCGGCTCGCCCTCGCCGATGCATCCTGGCGACGTACCGGGGTGGTCTCCGCCGAGGACGCCCTCGTCCGGGGACTCCGCGACTTCGCGCGACGCCTTCTCGCGTCCGGCTCGCCGCACCCGTGGCGCCCCTCCGTGACGCCCGACGAGCTGACGATCACGCTTGCCTCGATGACGGGCCTCACCGTCACTCCCGCGGCGATCGTCCGCGTGGCGCGCATCGAGGCGGAGGTGGCCTCCACCGTCGCCGGACATCCCGAGGACATCGACGAGTTGCTCTCCCGCAACATCGAGCAGGGTGAGTTCGCCAGGGACCTCCCAGCGCCCGACGAGATCGGCTTCCGGGAGCTGCTCACCCACCACCGGGTCGTCTCCCGAGAACTGCGCGAGAAGCAGGGTCAGGTCAGGTGGCTCGAAGGTACCCTGCGCCACCGCGACCGTTACATCCGCAGGCTGGAGAAGGTCATCGAGCGCTATGAGGAGACGTTGACCTACCGCGCCGTCGAGGCGCTCCGGGCGCCGCGGCGCATCGCCACGGAGAAGGCGGTCTCCGTCGCCAAGTCGACCGCCCAGGACGCCCTGCCACCCGGCGCACTGAACAAGGCCCGACAGCTGGCGGCCCGCGTCCTCAAGTGACCTCGGTGGTGGTGGCCCAGGCGAGCCCCTGGGCCACCAC
>NZ_JBFULD010000388.1:0-3588 GCF_056400505.1 Terrabacter sp. P5_B1 | reverse complement strand
CCCCTCCGTCGAGTCGGGCGAGGCGTTCGAGCACCTCAGCCATGCGCCCGAACGTGTCCGGGGTGGGCACGGGGGCCTGCCCGTCGGCGTTGCCCGACAGCCCGGTCAGACGGTGGTCGCCATCGACGGTGATGGCTGCGGTCATCCGGTGGAGGGGTGCCCCCCGCTGCTCCTCGATCCCGTGGCGCAGCGTCCAGGCCAGCTCGTCGAGAACGTCCGAGGTCGTATGCCGCGTGGTGGCCGCGTTCTCCGACGTCGGCTCGGGTGCCGGGTCCGTGTCTCGACCGGGTGTGTGGCCCTCGCTGAGGAAGCCGGTCCCGGCGAACTCGATCTTGGCGAAGTCGACCTCGGCGTCGCGGGCCAGGGAGTTGTCGATGACGTAGGCGAGGTTGACGGCGAGGTCGGTCATGCCCGGATGCAGCTGCTGACCGACGAAGCGTGCGCACAGCAGCATGGCGTGCACCCGGACCATGGTGCGGCCCTTCCGGTCCTGCACCTGCTGCTGCGGCTCGACCCGGCCCAGGTCGAAGCCGTCGCGGGGGTAGAAGTGGACCGGCCGCTCGAGGACGAAGAGTGAGTAGTCCGGGCGGTCGGAGCCCGGCACGACCCGGTAGAGCTCGCCGTTGAGGGGCAGCTGCCACTCGAGCTCCGGCGGTGCGGTGTCGAAGCGGGTCACCGAGACGAGCGGCCCGTAGCGCCCCTGCGGGCTCGACGCCCCTGTCGTCCGTCCCGCCGCAGCGGGCACCGGGACGGACGGCCCCGCCGGTGCGCCGCCCCGAGCGGGCTCCGTTCTGCCGGCAACGTCGTCCGCATCGGGCTTGAAGGTGCGCGACAGCCATCCCATGCGGCAAACCTACCGGGCGGGGTCGACGGATCGATGTGGCGCCGGCCGGTGTCCGCCGGAGCGGGGGCGGCCGGTCCTCACGGCCGAGCGGGACGGCATACGCCGTCGCGTGGCCGGGACGCGCGACCCGACGGTCGTGGTTACGGTGGTCCGGTGACGACAGTGAGCAAGGACGCTCCCGACCTGCGGGCCCTCGGGGAGCTCGCCGAGTCCCTGACGCCGGGCGCCCTGGTGACCGAGCCCGACAGCGTGGCGGCCTACCGCTTCGACTACACGGCTGACGCCGGCGCCGGTATGCCGTTGGCCGTGGTCCGCGCGTCGAGCGCGGCCGACGTGCAGGCCACCGTGCGGTGGGCCGGCGCGCACGGCATACCCGTCGTGCCTCGCGGAGCGGGCAGCGGGTTGTCCGGCGGCGCGAACGCGATCGACGGGTGCCTCGTGCTGAGCCTCGAGCGGATGCGGGCCGTGGAGATCGACCCGGCTACGCGCACCGCCGTCGTCGAGGCCGGCGCCCTCAACGTCGAGGTCAAGCAGGCTGCGGCCGAGCACGGGCTCTGGTACCCGCCCGACCCGTCGTCGTTCGAGATCTGCTCGATCGGCGGCAACGTCGCGACCAACGCCGGTGGGCTGTGCTGCGTCAAGTACGGCGTCACGACCGACTACGTCCTCGGCCTCGACGTCGTCCTCGCCGACGGCACGCTCGTGCAGCTCGGCGGCCAGCGGGTCAAGGACACCGCGGGGCTCTCGCTCGTCAAGCTCTTCGTCGGCAGCGAGGGCACCCTCGGGATCGTGACGAGGGCGACGTTGCGGCTCGTTCCGGCCCAGGCGCCGCCCGCGACGCTCGTCGCCACCTTCGACACCGTCGAGGACGCTGCCCGAGTGGTCGTCGCGGTGGGCAACACCCTCCGCGCGTCGATGATGGAGCTGATGGACCAGACCTCGGTCAACGCCGTCGAGGACCACCGCAGCATGGGCCTCGACCGTGACGCCGGTGCGATGCTGCTCGCGCAGTCGGACGCACCCGGTGCAGCTCGCGGCGAGGAGATCGCCGTCATGCAGCGGTTGTGCGAGGTCGGGGGCGCTCGCGAGTGCTTCACGACGACGGACGCGGTCGAGGGAGAGATGTTCGTGGCGGCCCGGCGCGCCGCGATCGTCGCCATCGAACGGCGCGGCGCGATCATGCTGGAGGACGTCGGTGTGCCGGTGCCGCGGCTGCCCCACCTCCTCACCGGCATCGCCGAGATCTCCCGTCGCCACGAGGTGGAGATCCCCGTCGTCGCGCACGCCGGGGACGGCAACACCCACCCCGTCATCGTCTACCCCGCCGGTGACGCCGGCGCGAAGGAGCGCGCCACTCTGGCCTTCTCGGAGGTCATGAGTCTCGCGATCGGGCTCGGTGGCACCATCACGGGTGAGCACGGCATCGGCCGCCTCAAGCGCGACGCCCTCCCCGAGCAGCTCGGGCCGGACGTCATGGCCCTGACCCACCGCATCAAGAACGCCCTCGACCCGCAGGGCATCCTCAACCCCGGAGCTGGATTCTGATGACCACGACGCCGCCCGCCACCACCCGCCGTCCGATCGCCGAGCGTCACCTCTTCGGCCCCGGACCGTGCAACCCCTACCCCGAGGCGACCCTCGCCCTGGCGGCGCCGCTGCTCGGGCACCTCGACCCCGACTTCCTCGCCATCATGGACGAGACGTGCGACCTGCTCCGGCACGTCTGGGGCACCGACAACCGCCGCACCCTGCCCCTGTCGGCCACCGGGTCGGCCGGGATGGAGGCCGCCTTCGTCAACACCGTCTCCCCCGGCGACGTCGTCGTCGTGGCCGTCAACGGGCTCTTCGGCGAGCGCATGGTCGACGTCGCGGGCCGCCACGGCGCCGAGGTCGTCCGCGTCGACCACGAGTGGGGCACACCCGTCGACGCCGAGCGGGTCGCCGGGGCACATCCCTCGCCGAAGATCATCGCCGCCGTCCACGCCGAGACCTCCACGGGCGTCCGCTCCGACATCGCCGCTCTCGGCGCCCTCAAGGGTGACGCGCTGCTGCTCGTCGACGCGGTCACCAGCATCGGCGGCATCGAGCTGCGCGCGGACGACTGGGGCATCGACATCGGCTACGCCGGCACGCAGAAGTGCCTCGGCGTCGCCCCCGGACTCGCCCCCTTCACCATCAGCGACCGCGCCTTCGAGCGCCGCGTCGTCAAGCCCTCGTCGTGGTACCTCGACCTCGGCCTGCTGGGTGGCTACGTCGGCGAGGCCTCCGGGGCCGGCAAGCGCACCTACCACCACACCGCCCCGACGGCGATGGTCGTCAGCCTGCACGCCGCTCTGCAGCGGATCGCCGACGAGGGCCTCGAGAAAGTCTGGGACCGTCATGCCGAGGCAGGGCGCCTCCTGCAGGACGGTCTCGAGGAAATGGGCCTGTCCCTCTTCGCCCAGGAGGGCTCGCGCCTGCCCGAGCTGACGACGGTCCGCGTCCCCGAAGGCGTCGACTCGGCCGCGGTGCGCCGCTACCTCCTCGAGCGCCACGACCTCGAGATCGGCGCCGGGGTGGGCGAGTTCGCCTCGACCGTGTGGCGCATCGGCCTGATGGGTCACAATGCGCGCCCCGACCGGGTGGCCCTCGTCCTCGCCGCACTTGAGGACGCCCTGGCCCACGCCGCCTGACCCGCTCGGACCCCTCACCCGCGCGGTTCGAGGTGATCCGCGACCGTATGCCGCCGCGTATCACCTCGACCC
>NZ_JBFULD010000387.1:0-3590 GCF_056400505.1 Terrabacter sp. P5_B1 | reverse complement strand
GGGTAGGTGCGTCCGTCTTCGACAGGGTGATCATCGCGAGCTCGACGAGCTCGCGCTCCTCGATCCGGTGCCCGAGCGCAGCGAGCCGGTCGGCGACCTTCGCCTCCGGGTCGTCGCCGGTGAGGTCGACGGCGGCGACGAGGAAGACCCGCCCCGGCCCGACGAACTCGAGGTGCAGGAAGGTGACCCGCTCGACCTCGTCACTACCGCTCAGGTCGTCGAACGCCTGCCGCCACAGCTCCGGCCGCACCGCCTGTCCGACGAGGTAGTCGCGGTTGCGGCCGATGAGGAAGATCGCGACGACCCCGAGCAGCAGGCCGACGAGGATCGAGCCGATCGCGTCCCAGACCGCGTTGCCCGTGATCTGGTGCAGCCCGATGCCGACACCGGCGATGACGAGACCGACGAGCGCCGCAGCATCCTCGGCGAAGACCGCGCGCAGCGTCGGGTTCGACGTGTTGGCGATGAACTTCAACGGTCGCAGGCCACGGGTCCGCGCCTCGGCTCGCGTCTGTCGCGTCGCCTGGAAGAACGACACGCCCTCGAGCACGAAGGCGATGGCGAGGACGGCATACGCCCATGTGTACGACGTCTCCGGCTCCTCGTGCCCGAGCGCCGAGATGCCGTGCCACACCGACACGACCGCGCCGGCGCCGAAGAGCCCGAAGGCCGCGAACATCGACCAGACGTACGCCTCACGGCCGTAGCCGAAGGGGTGCGTCGCGTCGCGCGGCTGGCCGGCGCGGCGCTCCGCCACGAGCAGGAAGATCTCGTTGCCCGCGTCGGCCCACGAGTGCGCGGCCTCCGCGACCATCGACGCCGACCCGGTGATGACCGCGACGATCGACTTCGCCAGTGCGATGAGCGCGTTCATCGCCAGTGCGATGAGGACGGTGAGCAGGCTCTCGCTCTTCTGGCCCTGCTCGTTCTCCGCCTTCTCAGCCATGCTCGCCAGTCTTCCGTTCGGGGGTCACCTGCTCAAGGGCAGCTCAAGGGCCGCCCATGGGCAGCTCAGGGGCCGCTCGAGCGGCACCGAACCGCATACCCGATGAGGGCGTATGCCGTTCGGCGCCGTCCCAAGATCCGGCTCGCGCTACGCCGCAATGTGGCGCACGACGTCGAAGCGCGTCCGGGCGTGGCCGGCATACCCGGGTCCCGACGTCGAGTGCTCGACCGAGACCTCGCCACCGGCACGGGTGACGACGACGGTCGTCGTAAGGCGCTCGGGCGCCTCGGCGGCAACCGTGAGGCCGTCGTCCTCGACGAGGACCGACTCCCAGCGGCCGTCGACGACGGGGTCGAAGACGTGCAGCTCGATGCTTTCGGGTCGGTAGCCGTCGGTCGACGCGGGCGCCTCGGTCCACATCGGGATCGCTGAACCGGCGCGGGCGAAGAGAGGGATGCGCTGGAGCGGCGTCTCGACGGTGATCCGCTGGCCGCCGGGGTGCAGCTCGCCGGTGTGCCAGTCGAACCAGTCGCCGGCAGGGAGATAGACCGTGCGCGACGTCTGGCCCTGCTCCGTCACCGGCGCGACGAGCAGGTCGCGGCCGAAGAGGTACTGGTCGTCGAGGTCGACGACGGCCGGGTCGTCCTGGTGGTCGAGGACGAGCGGCCGCTGCACCGGCTCGCCCGTCTCGGTCGCGCGGACGAACGCGGAGTAGATGTAGGGCATGAGCCGGTAGCGCAGCCGCACGGCCTCACGCGCGAGGTCGTGGATCTCGGGGCCGAACGACCAGGGGTACTGGTCGATGTTGTTGATCTCGGAGTGGTTGCGGCAGAAGGGAGTCAGCGCGCCCATCTGCATCCAGCGCAGGAAGAGCTCCGGGTTCGTGTCTCCCTGGAAGCCGCCGATGTCGGCGCCGACGAAGGCCTGGCCGGACAGGCCGAAGCCGCACGCCATCGGCATGCTGACCCAGAGGTGGTCCCAGCGGGCCTGGTTGTCGCCCATCCAGTTCGCCGCGTAGCGCTGGATGCCTGCGAACCCGGCGCGAGACAGGATGAAGGTGCGGGCCTCGGGGCGAGCGGCCCGGAGGCCCTCGATCGTGCCCATCGCCATGAGCAGCGCGTACTGGTTGTGGTAGCGCTCGTGCTTGGCGCGGCCCTTGTCGAAAAGCATCGCCTGCGGGGCGATCTCGCCGGTCGCGGGCTCGTTCATGTCGTTCCAGATGCCCGCCAGACCCGACTCGACGTGCTTGGCATTGAGCGCCCCCCACCACGAGCGCGCCTCGGGCGTCGCGAAGTCCGGGAAGGCGGTGTTGCCCGGCCAGACCTGGCCGATGTAGGTGTCACCGCCCTCGGTGCGGCAGAAGACGTCCTGCTCGAGGCCGTCGTCGTAGACCGCGTAGCCCGGGTCGTGCTTGACGCCGGGGTCGACGATCGAGATGGTCCGGAAGCCCTGGTTCGACAGACCCTTGAGCATGCCCGCCGGGTCCGGGAAGCGCGAGGAGTCCCACGTGAAGACGCGATAGCCGTCCATGTAGTCGATGTCGAGCCACATGCCGTCACAGGGGAACTCGTCGTCGCGGTAGCGCTGCGCATTGCGCTCGACGTCCGCCTGGGAGTACGCGTGCCAGCGGCACTGGTGGTAGCCGAGCGCCCAGATGGGCGGCAGCGACGCACGGCCGGTCAGCCAGGTGTAGCGCTCGAGGATGCTCGCCATCGACGGGCCGGCGAAGACGTACTCCGTCCACTGCCCGCCGTGGAAGGTGACGCGGTACTCGTCGTCGCGGCTGAACTCGTACTCCCCCCGGTAGCCGTTGTCGACGAACGAGCCGACAGCGGTGCCGGTCGTGGCGTCGCGCTGGTAGAAGAACGGGATCGTCACGTAGTAGGGGTCGAACTCGGTGCTCGTCATGTCGGACCGCGGGTCGTCCGCGTCCCGGCCGGCGCGGAACTCGGCCGTCGCGTGCTCGTTGAGGACGTCGGTGTTCCACATCGTGAAGTCGCGCCCGCGCCGGTTGTGGTGGCCGCCCTTCTCGCCGAGGCCGTAGATCGCGTCGTCGCGCCCGATCCGGCGGCGCGTCGTCCACGCGTCGTTGAGCGTCGCGTAGGTCCAGTAGCGGCCCTCCGAGTCCGGCACCGACTCGACGACGACCGACCCGTCGGTGCGGTGCACGTCGACGCGGAACGGGTCGAGCCACAGGGTCACGACGAGCTCGTCCGTGACGAGCCGCCAGGCATCCTTCCCGTCCACATCCACGGCCTCTGCACGCCACGTCACCGGCTCGTCGGGGTCGCCCGCGATCGGGTCGACGCACACGGCATACGTCGGCTTGGGGTCGAACGACCCGCCGCGGCTCAGCTGGACCCGCACCACGTCGGGGCGCACCGCGTCGATGCGCAGCAGCTCGCCGTGCAACCGGGCCAGCAGCCCGTGCTCGGCCTCCTCGACGGAGTCGACGTGCTCGAATCGGATGAAGTGGTCGGTCCTCATGCGCCCACCCTGTCAAAGAAGGGCGACGGAGACGACCACCGGTGCGCGCTTCAGCGCCTCAGGCGCTCCCGACCCTCGGCGGACCCACCTGTGGGTGCCGCACGGGGGCGCCCGTCACGGCCGGTGACCTCCCCGACGCCCGCAGCACCCGTAGCAC
>NZ_JBFULD010000386.1:0-3617 GCF_056400505.1 Terrabacter sp. P5_B1 | reverse complement strand
GGGCAGGCGAGCGCAACGCCGTGCGTTTCGGCACCCCGGCCTGAACCGCTCCGGTCGAGCGATGGGCATCTGGGCCACCGAGGTCACGCCGCGGCTCGTCGCGGTCGGCTGCCAGGACGGGAAGCTCCGCGACCTCCGCGCTCGCGCCTGCGAAGGCCTGCGCGGTGAGGTCGTCGAGCTCGGCTTCGGCAGCGGGCACAACGTCGGCCTCTATCCCGAGGAGGTCACCCGCGTCATCGCCGTCGAGCCCTCCGACGTCGCGTGGCAGCTCGGAGCCGACCGCCGCGCAGGCAGCCCCGTCGCCATCGTCCGCGGCGACCTCGACGGCCAGTGGCTCAGCCTCGCGGACGAGAGCGCCGACGCGGTCCTGGCGACGTTCACCCTGTGCACGATCCCCGACGTCCACCGAGCACTCGCCGAGGTCCGGCGCGTGCTGCGTCCCGGCGGCGCCCTGCACTTCCTCGAGCACGGCCTCGCCCCCGAGAAGCACGTGCAGCGATGGCAGCGCCTCCTCGAACCCGTCCAGAGGAAGGCCTTCGACGGCTGCCGCCTGACGCGGCCCATCGACCGGCTCATCGAGGAGTCYGGCCTCGTCATCGAGACGATCGAGCGCGCCTACGCGCCGATGCCCAAGGTCATGCGGCCGTGGGCCTTCGGCTACCTCGGCCGAGCCCGCAAGGCGTGAGCCGCGTCCGCGTCCGGCACGGCACGGCGCTACCTTGGCACCCATGTCCGAGCCGGGGGTGCGCAGCGACCTCGTCGCTGCCGTGACCGCCGCCCTCGCGGAGCACGCCGACTCCGAGCGCGCGGTCGGGCAGCAGCGCTACATGAAGTCGTCCATGCACTTCCTGGGGCTGACCTCACCGCAGCTCAAGGCGCTCCTCGGCCCCCTGCTGCGGGACCCCGGGCTCGCCATGGCGACGCGAGGACAGTGGGAGGCGACGATCCGCGCCCTCTGGGACGGCGCCACCCACCGGGAGCACTGGTATGCCGCCATCGCCCTCGCGCGGCACGGTCCCTACCGCGCGTGGGTCGACAGCGACGCGATGCCGTTGTGGGAGACCCTGATCCGGGCGGGAGCCTGGTGGGACGTCGTCGACGACATCGCCACGCACCTCGTGCGCGACACGGTGCTCGCGCACCCGACGGTCGAGGGGCTGCGCCTGCGGGACTGGGCCGGCTCGGACTCGCTCTGGGTGCGCCGGGCCGCGATCATCTGCCAGGTCGGCGCACGCGAACGCCTCGACCAGTCACTCCTGACCGACGTCATCGAGCCGAACATCGACGACCCGGACTTCTTCAGCCGCAAGGCGATCGGCTGGGCGCTGCGTGATCATGCGCGCACCGACCCTGACTGGGTGCGCGCCTTCGTCACCGCACATCCCGCCCTGTCGGGGCTCTCGCGACGCGAGGCGCTGAAACATCTCGGGCAGCGGTCATGACCCCCGCCGCCCCAGCCACGGAGAGCCACCGCCGCGAGATCGTCCGGCTCGCGGTCCCGGCCTTCCTCGCCCTCATCGCCGAGCCGCTCTTCCTGCTCGCTGACTCCGCCATCATCGGCCACCTGGGCACGGCCGAGCTCGCCGGCCTGGGGGTCGCGAGCGCCGCCCTCGTCACGGCCGCCGGTGTCTTCGTCTTCCTCGCCTACGGCACGACGAGCATCGTCGCCCGGCACCTCGGCGCCGGCGACGAGCGCTCCGCGGTCAGCGCCGGCATCGACGGGCTGTGGCTCGCCCTCGGCCTCGGCGCCGGTACCGCTGCCGCCGTCGCTGTCTGGGCCGGTCCGATCAGCGCGGTCTTCGGCGCCTCCCCCGCCGTGCTCGAGCAGGCGACGACCTACCTGCGCATCTCGGCGCTGGGCATCCCGGCCATGCTCGCCATCCTCGCAGTCACCGGCGTCCTCCGCGGCCTGCAGGACACGACGACTCCGCTCGCGGCCTCCGTCGTCGGCTTCGGCGCGAACATCGCCCTCAACCTCTTCTTCGTCTACGGGTTGCACTGGGGCATCGCCGGATCCGCGTGGGGCACCGTCATCGCGCAGACCGGGATGGGCATCGCGCTCGTCACCGTGCTGCTCGTCAAGGCCCGGGCCCGGCACGCCCGGCTGCGCCCGCATCCCGCGCGGGTCCTCGCGGCCGGGCGCACCGGCATACCCCTGCTCGTGCGCACGCTCGCCCTCCGCGCGACGCTGCTCGTCACGACGTGGGTCGCGGCCTCGCTGGGTGACGTGCCGCTCGCCGCCCACCAGGTGGCGCTGACCGTCTGGTCGTTCCTCGCCTTTGCGCTCGACGCGCTCGCGATCGCCGCGCAGGCCATCACGGGGCGGGCGCTCGGCGCCGGTGACCGCGCGGGCGTCCGGCTCGCGATGGGGACGATGGTGCGCTGGGGCGTCTGGGGAGGGCTGGCCCTCGGGCTCGTCATCGCGGCCCTGCACTCGGTCCTGCCGCCGCTCTTCACGCCCGACCCGGCCGTCCAGGAGGCGCTCGGCGCGGCCCTGGTCGTCGTCGGACTCGGCCAGGCCGTGGCCGGCTACGTCTTCGTCCTCGACGGTGTGCTCATCGGCGCCGGCGACGGCAGGTGGCTGGCCTGGGGCATGGTCGTCACCCTGGCCGCCTACCTCCCGGTCATCCTCGCCGTCCGCAGCGCGGGACCGAGCGGCTCCGTGACCCGCGACGTCGTCGTGCTCTGGGCCGCGTTCACGGCCTTCATGGCGATCCGCGGGGTCGTGCTCGGCTGGCGGGCACGACGCGACGACTGGATGGTCATCGGCGCTCGTTGAGGGCCCTCAGTGCTCGCCTCTTCGCCGCTTCCTCGCGCCGACGCTCCCGCTCGAGCACGGCCTCGGAGCGCACCGGCCACACGTAGGGCAGGTCCGGGTCGGCGTCCGGGAMGGCCGACCGGTAGTGCTCCGGGTCCTTGCGGACGAGCGCCGATCGATGGCTGCCCTGCACCGACTCGTCGAAGAGCCACGCCGGCAGCGCCCCGGCCTCGGCGAGCTCGGGATAGCTCCTCAGCCGACCCACGCCCGCTCTCGCGAGATCCGCGGCGATCGTCTCGGCACAGGTGTCCCCGAAGCCACGCTGCCGCCACTCCTCGCACATCGCGAGCCCGTAGCGACCGAGCGCCTCCTCGTAGCCCTTCCACATCAGCACCGCGGGGTGTGACGACCAGGCGTAGCCGGGCACCGTGAGCGCGCGCACGATCTGGATCACCTCGACGCGCTGCTTGCCCAGGCGCTTGGTGTCCAGGACCGTTGCCGTCCGCGCGAAGTCCGCGTAGGGCACGAAGGTCTGCACCGCTCACTCCTCCGCCGTCCGGGACGCCTCCGGACGACATCCTCCGCACGGCCATACCCGCACGTGGGGAGGCCTCACCGCACCTCCATGGCGTATGCCGCCACGTCCTTTTCGATGGAAAAGTGGGGTTTCGGACGGAATCGTCCTGGCGTCAGCGGGCAATGTCTGGGCCAACTGCTACCGGATTCCCAGACTCCTTTAAGGTCGGGCGCCCATAGTCGATCTCGTGAGTTGCTCCTGTGCGACTCGGTGACCTCCTCCCCTGTCGGTCACCGGGTCAATGGGCACCCGCTCCCGCTGGTCGAGTTCGGCGACGTGACC
>NZ_JBFULD010000385.1:0-3635 GCF_056400505.1 Terrabacter sp. P5_B1 | reverse complement strand
CCTCGCGGGACTCGAGGTCCGCGAGCTTCGTGATCTCCTCGGGGGACAAGGTCTTGCCGTCGAGGACGCCAGCCTTGATCACGAGGAGGGGGTGTGCCTTGGCGAAGTCACGCAGACCCTTGGCCGCTTCGACCGGGTCACCGGTGATGAAGGCGATGGCCGACGGGCCCTGGAGGTGACCGTCGAAGGCCGTGATACCGGCCTCCTTGGCGGCGCGCTCCGTGAGCGTGTTCTTGACCACGGCGTAGGTGGCGTGTTCCCGGATCGAGGTGCGCAGCTGCGAGAGCTGGGCCACGGTCAGACCGCGGTACTCGGTGAGAACGGCCGCACCGGACTCACGGAACTTGTCCGTGATCTCGGCAATGGCTGCGCTCTTCTCGGCGTTTGCCATCTGGGCCTCCTTCCCTTGCGTGGTGCCGCCCGTCGAGGGGGCCCGGAGGGCCTGCACGAAAAGAGCCCCGGCGCAGGGCGCTCGGGGCTCGCAGCGGCATACACGAGGTATGCCGTGAGGCTGAGTGTCCTGCGCTGGCTGCCCGCGTCGTGCGGAACCTTCGGGAGATCGTGGTTGCCCACGCCCTCCAACCGGCGGTCATTGGTCGTGGACCACAGTACGGGCTCGATCCGTCCCCACCAAATCGGGTTCGGCGCTCCCCGGCGGGTCCTGTGCCGGTCTCGCGTCCACAGCGGGTAGGAATTTACCGTGACGTCGATGGCGAGTGGCAGTTCCGGGCGCCGGCCGACCCCCGCCCAGCGGCAGGCCGTCCGCCGCCGTCGGTGGTTGGCCGTCCTGGCCGTCGTGCTCTGCCTCGCGGCGGACGTGTGGACCGTGTCTCAGGCGGGTGCCCGCGAGCCGATGGCCGACCGTCCCACTCCGCATGCCTCCCCCGCTCCGTCGAGCAGTGGGTCACCGGTGTCACCGACGGACCAGGCCGAGCAGGTTCCTGACGCGTCGACCGACTCGCAGGTCGGTGCCAGCTCGCCCAACCCCCGGAGCACCGCGGCAGGTACGGACGGCAAGGGGGCCGTCATCGAGGCCGGTACCGGCAGGTTCACGGTCGCCTCGATGCCGGCCTCCGCGCTTCGTCCCACGCCGGCGGGCGGGCGCACGGTCCGCTACACGGTCGAGGTCGAGGACGGCACCGACTTCTCCGGCAAGGACTTCGCCACCACGGTCGGGACGGTCCTGACCGACCCCCGCGGCTGGCAGACCAAGGACGGTGTCCGGTTCGTCAACGTGCCGCCCGCCGAGGCGGCCGAGGGAGCCATGGTCGACCTGCGTATCACCCTGGCCAGCCCCGACACGACCGACCGGCTGTGCGCGCCGCTGGAGACGCGCGGCCAGGTCAGCTGCCACAACTCCGGTCGGGTCGTGCTCAACCTTCGTCGCTGGGTGCTCGGAGCCGCGGCGTACGGCAATGACGTCGCAACGTACCGCGTCTACCTCGTCAACCACGAGGTCGGCCACGGCATCGGCCACCCTCACGAGTCCTGCGGCGGCACGGGCCAGGTGGCTCCGGTGATGATGCAGCAGACGTACGGCCTCCAGGGCTGCACCGCCTGGCCGTGGCCCACGCCCAAGCCGGCCTGACCTGCCTCCGGTCACGGCGCGCCCGACGCCCCGGGACGCGTCAGGCCGGCCCCGGGCGGGGCCGGCCTGACGCTCACCTGGTGGACGTGGACGGTCAGCGGGGGTGGACCACCATCGCCGAGCCACCACCGCGACGAGTCGGCTCGGCGGCCGCCTCGAACGTGCCACGGCCCAGGCTGCGGATCGCGGTCACCGCGCCGATCTCGTTGGGCGTGCCCGCGGAGGCGAGCGTGTGGCCCATGGCCGTCAGCGCAGCACCCGTGGGTCCGTCGAGGATCGCCGGCTCAGCCCCTTCGCTGGCCCCGTTGCGGGAGCTGAGCCGCGGGGCAGCGATCGCGTCGACGAGCGAGAGGTGCCGGTCGAGGTAGCCGAGGATCGTCTGGGACACCGACGTGATGATCGTGGCGCCGCCGGGCGACCCCACCGCGAGGAAGGGCTTGCCATCGTCGAGCAGGATGGTCGGGCTCATCGAGGAGCGCGGGCGCTTGCCCGAACCCGGCAGGTTCGGGTCCGGGACACCGGGCGTCAGCGGGGCGAAGTTGAAGTCGGTGAGCTCGTTGTTGAGCAGGAAGCCGTAGCCCGGCACCGTGATGCCGGAGCCGCCGGTCTGCTCGATGGTCAAGGTGTAGGACGCGACGTTGCCCCAGCGGTCGGTCGCCGTCAGGTGCGACGTCGACTGGCCCTCGTACGGCTGGCCCTGCGCGACCGTGCCGGGAGCGCAGGAGGTGTACGAGCCGTCGGGCGAGCCGAACGGGATCGGACGCGGGTGGGCCTTCATGGGGTCGAAGAGGCAGGCCCGCTCGGCCGCGAAGGCCGGGTCGATCAGCTGCTTGACCGGGACGCCCCTGACGTCACCGACCCAGCGGTTGCGGTCGGCGAAGGCCGTCGCCGACGCCTCCGAGAAGCGGTGCAGGTAGTCGGTGTCCGAGAGGCGCGAGGTCTTGACCCCGGTACGGTCCTCGTACGCCTTGACGAGGTTGAGGATCTCGGCGACCGCGATGCCTCCGGAGCTCGGGACCGGCATGCCGTAGACGTCGTAGCCCTTGTACCGCGAGTGGATCGGCGCCTTGGTCAGCGCCTTGTAGGCGGCGAGGTCGCGCAGGGTCATCTGCCCGCCCATGACACTGACGCCGGGAGCCGTGTGCGGGGCGTTGGACTCGCGCACGATGGCCTCGCCCAGACGGCCGCGGTAGAGGACGTCGACGCCCTGGGTGCGCAGGGTGCGGTAGGCCTTGGCCATGTCGGGGTTGGTGAAGACCGTGCCCACGGCCGGCGCCTGGCCGTCGCGCAGGAAGACCTTGGCCGTGGCGGGGAAGGCCGAGAAGCGCGCAGCGTTGGCCGCCGTCTGGTCGTGGAAGGTCTGGTCGACGACGAACCCCTTCTCGGCGAGGCCTTGGGCGGGCTTCAGTGCATCGCCCCACGAGAGCGTGCCGTAGTCGCGCAGGGCCTTGGCCCAGAGCGCCGGGGTGCCCGGGATGCCCACCGACAGGCCCGAGTTCACGACAGTGTTGAAGTTCATCGGCTTGCCCGTGGCCGGGTCGATGAAGGTCTTGTCGGTGAACGACGCCGGGGCCGTCTCGCGGCCGTCGATCGTCGTGACCTTCTTGCTCCGTGCGTCGTAGTAGACGAGGAAGCCGCCACCGCCGATGCCGGCGCTGTAGGGCTCGGTCACCCCGAGCGCCGCTGCTGTCGCGACCGCGGCGTCCGCGGCGTTCCCGCCGCGGGCCAGCACGTCGATGCCGACCTGCGAGGCGTCGCGGTCGACAGAGCTGACGGCGCCGCCCGACCCGGTCATCACCGGGACCTTGGGCAACGGCGCGGGACGACCGTGCGAGCCTGGGTCGGTCTGGGGCGCGGGGGCTGTGGTGGGCTGCGCCCCGGCCGTGGCTGGCAGGAGGGAGAGTGGGAGTCCGACGACGAGGGCGCCGAGGACCCACCTGGACCGTGTCGTGGTGCGTGCACTGTGACGAGTCATCCTTCGACGGTACTCGCGCACTCCCACGGGGTCGCGCCGGAGCACCCCACGGATTGGGGCGCTGGGCTCAGG
>NZ_JBFULD010000384.1:0-3649 GCF_056400505.1 Terrabacter sp. P5_B1 | reverse complement strand
GCCCACGCCCTCAGCCTCGGCCAGGTTCGGCAACACCATCGTCGAGTCGACGTCATACTTGCGCTCAACCTCGTCATGCCGAGTAGGGCTCATGCCCATCATCTTCGCGCAGCAGCGGCGGCCGGGAGCCGCGATGCCACGTTTGACCTGTCACGCTGGGTGCCGGTCGCGGCCAACCCTCCGTGCGCACTGCACTCGAGTTGCGCCCTTTCGCCCCAAGACGGGCGAGGACGACGGACGCTACAGTCCCAGCTCCGCGTAAGTTCCACGTCGGTTCGCAGCTGCAGACCTCTCCAGCCTGGCCGGGGTGATCAGCAGAACTGGACAAAAGTGACTAGTCAGTTGTGCCGTAAAACGGTCCAAATGGGCTATATCGGGACAACGCTTGCGCTCGTAGTGTCTTCCCTGGGCCTGTGGGGGTCCGCATGATCGGGGCCGGTGTGACGGCCCGGGTCGGCCCGGTAGTCATGGGAGGCGCCGGGCCGGGGAGGGGTGGTTGTCATGAGTGCTGTCGCAACGGTGGATCTGTGGGTGGACGAGTGGGCCAGGGAGGCCAACTGTGCCGGCCAGGACCCTGAGTCGTTGTTCGTCCGGGGCAAGGCCCAGCATGCCGCAAAGGCCGTCTGCAAGACGTGTCCGGTCCTCGCGCAGTGCCTGGCCGAGGCCTTGGACAGCAGGACAGACTCTGGGGTGTGGGGAGGCATGACGGAGCGGGAGCGCCGGGCGCTGCTCCGGAAGCGGCCCGACATCACCTCATGGAAGTCTGCCCTTCGGGCAGGAATGGCGTCACAGGCCGGGTAGGCGCGCTTGATGGCGATGCGAGCTGACCGGTAGATCGGTTCGTGACCGTCCGGTCGGTCGGAGGTSACGGCTCCGTCGCGGGGAGCAGCTCCTCGGCTCGAGCGGGACGGACCGCTCCTACGCGCGACAGGACGGCCATACGGAGCGCCTAACGAGGAGATCACCCCATGCCAGAAGGCACCCTTTACGTTCAGAGGACCGACGAGGTCGTACCGCCGCAGCGGCACGACCTCCTCGACAATCAACTGCTCGAGGAGATCGAGCTCCTCGTCGACGTGATCACCCGAGTGGCCGGGCACGACGGCTACCTTTCAAGAGACGAGGTGGACTCCGTACTCGGCCTGCCTGGCGTTTCCCACGGCACGTTCCGCGTCCCGGCGGGCATCATGGCTTCAAGTCGCCGATCAGGCGCAGACCGTGCGAACCCTTTCCAAGCCTGAAGGTGCGCCGCCACGACACGGTTTGTTCCGGCCCGATGCTGAAGCTGGTTGAGGACCCGTGTGTCGTGGCTTCAATCCTGTGGTCATGACCCGACCTGGACCTCCCGACAGGCTGCGCCCGGACGTCACGGGGTGCGGCACYGGCGCAGGTCACGTACTGAGCTGCTCCGTCAGACCCTTGGTGTCAGACTCGACCCAGCCCTCCACTGCTTTGCCCGACTTCATTCGGAAGATCTCGATCCACGTCGTTGTAACCAGCCGGCCGGTAGCAGGATGGCCCATGAACTCGCCTTGGTGGGTCCCCCGATCCGTCCCACGGACCACAACCCTGTCGCCCTCCGCGATGACGTCCTCGACCGACGTGATGAGGTCCGGGAAGGCCGCACGGTACGCGATCACGCCCTGGCAGTACTCGTCAGAACTCTGAATCGAGAAATTCAGTGAGTTGTGGCTGACGAAGTCATCGGCCAGAAAGGCCTTCAATGGAACGGGGTCGCCCGTGTTCCAGCCAGCCTCAAAGAAGCGACGGGCGGCGGATTTGTTCTCCTCTTCAGTCATCTGTGACTCGTTTCTGCTTCCCGGCTGGGCCACCGCGGACCAGTCAAGAAAAGTCTCGTACCCCCTGTCAGCGCGGCACAAGACCGTGGTTGGCCGGCTTGTCCGGGCCAGACGCGCGCAATCGTGGTCGGTTCGGACCCGGGCGACCAGGCCAGGCTGCCTGTCGGCTGTCCGGTCATGAACCCTGATTTCACCCGAGACCCTGGCAGAGCGGGCCGGCGCCAGCGGCCCTGAGGTCGTGCGCCCCTGACACCGCCGCGATGACGGATCGGCTGGCCGAACGAGGGCCGGAGAGTGCCCCACTTCGCCGCGTCAGGAGTTGACCCTCGGGTCAGGCCGCCGGACCGGCGCCGATGAGTAGCCAGGGAGACATGGACCCCGGCTGGTTCGCCGACCTAGCACCAACACGGCGCCTGCCTCTCTTCGCAATTGGGGCCTGCCGGAGGGCAGTAGGCAGTTACGTTGGGGAGATGGAGGCCATCAATCTGGGAAACGCGGACGGGCTCCCGCCGGTGGATTGGGCCGCCGTTGTGGCGAAGCTCGATGCGGGTTCGGCGCCGGCACCGGGTGCAGCGAACACGCGTACGACCTGGTTGTGCACCATCAACGCGGACGGCAGCCCGCACGTGACTGCGGTCGGTGCGGTCTGGGTGGACGGCGCGTTCTGGTTCCAGACGGGCGCGACTACACGCAAGGGGCGCAACGTCGCGCGGGACCCTCGGTGTTCTGTTGCGGTCTCGATCCGCGACGCCGACGTGGTGATCGAGGGTGACGCAACTCGGGTGACCGAGCCGGCGGTAGTGGCACGCATTGCGAAGGTCTGGGCGGACAGCGGTTGGCCAGCGGAGCCCGACGAGACAGGGTCGGGCATCACAGCGCCGTTCAACGCACCGTCGCAAGGACCGCCGCCGTGGAATGTGTATCGCATCGAGCCACGCTCGGCCACCGTGGTCCTAGCGACGGAACCGGGCGGCCTGACCCGTTTTCAGTTCTGATGCGTCATTGYGATGGTTGGCCTTTTGCGTAACCGGCACACGCTGGCTGAGTGCGTCACTTCGCCACGTCAGTGCGTGCGGGAGCGGGGGCGGCCCGACGACCTGACGACGCCCTGCGCGCGCACCGCGGGTCGTTGCGGGGCGACAATGGTTGGCGTCGATTCCTCGTGCCAGGGAGCCGGGACCATGCCGTTGAGCGACTTCCAGAACGTCAGTCGCCGTATCCCACATAGGGCGCGCCATCGCGTTCTACGAAGGCCAACTGGGCCTGCCACCACTAAAGTCCGGCCCTAGCGCTGCTATCCCAGACGGCAGCCGGGTCTATGGATCCGGCGGTGGCCCGGCGCTCAATGTGTACCAGTCCCCCACGGCTGGACAGTCACCAGCGACATTGGCCACTTGGTACGTCGGTGACATCGACGCGATGGTTGAGGACCTGGCGGCTGCTGGCGTCGAGTTCGTCCGCTACGACGCGTACGAACATGACGCAAAAGGAATCACTCCTCGAGCCGGTGGCGGTCGCATCGCGTGGTTCCAAGATCCTGACGGCAACACATTCGCGATCGAGGCCGACGCCTGAGCCGCACCCGGGCTCCATGCTTCTATCCGCCGCTTGTCGGGCGCACCCTATCCTTTCAAGCAGCAGGTAGTGCGTAGGCGAGCTTCCGGTGCATCTCGGCGATGGTGTCGGCGGCGAAGGACCCTTCGGCCTCCAACTGGGGGTAGAGCTTTCTGGGCCACAGGGCTTGCACGCCACGGGTGGTGAAGGTGCCGCCGATGAGAGGCCAGTCTGCTTCAACAAAGCAGAGCACGCCGTGGACCGGGACCTCGATGTCGAGCAGTCCGCGTACGACG
>NZ_JBFULD010000383.1:0-3653 GCF_056400505.1 Terrabacter sp. P5_B1 | reverse complement strand
GGCCTGATCGCGTCCGGGCTCCCGATGGCGTCGACCCCCACCCCCGGTCGGCGCCATCGGTCTCGAGTCAGCCGGGACGGGCGCTGCGCTTCCGGTCGTCCTGGCCGCTGCGGACGAGCCAACGCAGCTCGCTCCGGTGCTCGAGGCCCAGCTTGGCCAGCACCGACCCCATGTGGGTCTTGACGGTCGCGGTGCCGATTCCGAGCGTGGCCGCGATCGCAGCGTTGCCGGGATCGCCGTCCGGGCCGGTCACGAGGTCGACGACAGCGCGCTCCCGGGGCGAGAGCGCCTGGAGCGGATCGGATCGTCGGCCCGGTGCGGACCCGAGGTCGGCATGTCCCCCGAGCCGCGTGACCAGGGCAGCCTGCAGCTCGAAGCAGCGGCGGCTCAGCGCCGCCACGCGCGTGCCCACGTCGTCACCGTCAACGAGGCGCTCGATCTCGCCCGCCAGGGCCGTGAGCGCCGACCCTGCGTGGTTGACGGCCATGAGCATCCCGGCGCGACCGGTGTCCTGCAGCTCCGGGTAGACCACTCCGAGGTTCAGCCGCCGACCCGGGCTCGCGGCACGGATGCGGTCGAGGACGACGGCGGCAAGCCAGCTCATCGCAGCCACGACCTCGTCCGACATGACGGCGGGAGTGTCGGACAACGCACCGAGGAGACCGCCGACCCCGTCCTCTCCGAGCATCGGCACGATCACGGCGTCAGCGGACGGCTCCCCGTCGCCGAACCGGACGCCGCGGTTGAGTAGGGCCCCCTGGTCGTCCTGGTACCGGTAGGGCTTGCCCGACGCCACCACCCAGGCCACCACGCCCGCGGGACCGTAGGTCACGGTGCCGGTCTCGGCATTCCTGCCGTTGCTGAACAGGTAGGGGTAGGAGATCCGCCGGTCGTCCTGCTGGATCAGCGCCACGTAGAAGTCGTCGAGCGCGGTGATGGCCCCGACGGCCGCCCGGCACGCGTCGTAGACCGCGAAGACGTCGGCCCGGTCCGCCTCGTGGATCACCTGGTCGGCATGCCGCAGTGCTCGAATCGTGGCGTCGCTCAACGTCATGGCCTCATGCCTTTCGCTGCCCGTCCTGTGCTTCGTGCGCAACCCGATCCGGACGACACGCAGGACGGGCGGGGCCACGCTAGTACGTCAACCGGTGTTTTCGCGGAGGTTCCTCACGAACTTCTCCACCCGAGGTGGACCCCTGACACTCCCCCGGTGGCGGATCCCGGGGTGCGCCGACAACCGGCAGGATGACAGAGCCGATTGCTGGCTCGTTGCTGCCGAGTGGGAGACGGGAGCTCCGAGTCGCGATGGCGGCTTGGTGCCACAGGGGGGCATGCCGCCACGGCCAGCCTCGTCCCACGGCGGACGAGTTGCGACCGCCCCGGTTCTCGACCCCTGGGGAGGGGCGGCGAGGACCGGGGCACCTCCGCGCCAGCGGGCATCTCACCCAATTGAGGGGAGGTGCTCGCTGCGCGCCACGTCATACGTTCGGTCCATGGGAACAGCCCGCGATCCGCGGTCGACCGGAGCGGGTGCATTCGGAGCTCGACTGCTGAGGTGGGCAGACGACCTGCAGCGGAGCCACGCCCTCCTCGGTTTTCCCTACGCGGTGGCCAGGAAGTACGGCGACGACGCCGGCCTGCGGCAGGCCGCACTCATCACGTACTACGGGTTCCTCAGTATCTTCCCTCTTCTGCTCGTCGCGGTGTCGATCCTGGCACGGGTTCTCGTCGACCACGCCGCCCTGCGGACCGACATGGAGAAGGCCCTGGTCCCCCTTCCCCTCCAGGAGACGGTCGAGACCGCGCTGACCTCGATGCCGTCGTCCGGGCTGCCTCTCGCCCTGGGTCTCGTCGGCCTGCTGTTCTCCGGCACCGGGGTGGCCTTCTCGGCCTACGAGACCCTGAACCACCTGGCGGGGGTGCCCGTGCGGTCACGCTTCGGGTTCATCGCGCGCTACGCCCGCGTCCTGGTCATGGTGGTCATCGTGGTGACAGCCGGTCTCCTCGTCGCCGCGCTGACTGTGGCCTCGGCCGCGCTGCCCGACGTGGTGATGCTGCAACGGGTCTCCGCGGCCGCCTCGACGGCTGCGGTGGTGTTCGTCCTGCTCATCAGCGCCGCCAAGGTGCTCCTGGCCCGGACGGTGTTGCTGCGCGACGCCTGGCCGGCGGCAGCCGGGGGTGCCCTGGCCGTCACGACCGTGCTCACCACCGGCGCGGGCCTGTTGGCGACCCTGGTCTCGAGGGCGGGCCCGGTCTACGGGAGCTTCGCCACCGTGGCCGGCGTCTTCGCGTTGCTCTACCTCGTCAGCCAGGCACTGGTCTTCGCCGCCGAGACCGCCGTGGTGCGCCACCGCCGGCTCTGGCCGCGAGGGCTGGACACCGCGCGACCGACAGCGGCCGACGTTCGGGCCCTGGGGATCCTGGCCACGGAACAGGAGCGTCTCCCCGTGGAGCGGATCGACGTCAGGTTCGACCCTCCCGGTCCGTGAGGGTCAGAGGTAGCCGTGCCTCTCCAGCCACCTGTACGCGAAGAAGCCCTCAGCCGCAGGGAGATAGAACGTGGCCACGCGCCAGACGACGGTGGCAGCCACCGCCCCGTCACTGGCCGCTCCGAGCGGTACGAGGAGCCCGACCATGAGCGCCTCCGAGACGCCGATGCCGCCGGGGACCGGGACGACGCCCTGGAACAGGCCGGTCGCGACGACCACGACCGTGCAGGGCATCAGGCCGAGCGGTGACCCCATGGCATAGAGGGCCGCCCACAGGATGAGCCCCCACGTGAGCTGGACCAGCAACTGCGTGCCGAAGAGACCCATGGCGCGCGAGGGTGACCTCAGCAGCTGGGCGAAGGCAGACCACGCGGACCTCATGACCGGCACCACACGTTCCCGCACCCGCGTCATCCTCCACAGGGTCACCACCACGCCCACGAGGACGAGCAGCACGACCGCGAGCACCGCGCGCCAGTCAGCCCCGCTGAGAGAAGTCGCGGCGAGGTCGACGGACACCGCGCCGGTCCCGAACGCCACGAGGAGGATCGCGAGCTGGGCGATGAAGCCGGACAGACCGTCGATGCCACCCTGGGTCACGGCGAGCGTCGGCGACACCCCGTACTTGCACAGGAACGCTGCATTCATCGTCACCCGCCCAGCCACCCCTGGGATCGCGAACGAGATGAAGGCGATGGCACTCTGCAGGATGGTCGCCGGGCGCAGGGGAAGTGACCGACCGACCGAGAACATCATGGATGCCGCCTGGGGAAGGAACACCGCCTGGCCCAGGGCGACGGCACAGATCACGACCCACCAGATGGCGTCCTGCAGCTCGACCCACAGCTGCGCGTAGTCCACTCCGGCCAGCACCGGGATCATGGCGCCGGCGAAGAGCAGCAGGACAGCCAGCAGCAACAGCTCCCGCGGACCGACGCGCCGGAGCTTGACCGGTTCGGGCAGCGGCACACCGGTCTCTCGGACGACGCCGGATCGCAGCTCCTTCAGCTCCCGAGCCGTGCTCCGCGGATGCCGCCGCTCCCGCGACGCCAGAGCGGGAGTCTGCAGATAGGGCATGGACGCACCCAGCCGCTCTTCCCCCAGCGCCCGGCGCGCCGTCGCGACGGCCCGCTCCACCCCCACGAGCTGCGCCAGCCCGAACAG
>NZ_JBFULD010000382.1:0-3671 GCF_056400505.1 Terrabacter sp. P5_B1 | reverse complement strand
GCGGCTGGCCCACTCCGAGGCCAGGGATCCTGTCCGCGCCTTCCTGCCGGTGCTCGTCGAGCACGCTGCGCGCGATCGCCTGGCCTTCGCGCGGCCCGACGACGCCGGTCGTGGTGACGTCACGCCGCCAGCACCGACGAATGGGTGACGCGGTCGTCGACGTCTGGGTGCGCGACACGGGCGTCGAAGGGGCTCACTCACCGGGGGTGGCCGACGCCGGCGCGCTCGACGAGCACGAGCGCGACCGGTGGACCCGGTTCGTCGACGCCTCCTCGGCGAGGGCCTTCCTCGCGCTCCACCTGCTGGCGAGGTCGCAGATCGGCCTTCTCCTGGGGCGGCCCCCCGGATCCCTGCGTTTCGACAGGACGTGTCCCGACTGCGGTCGCCAGCACGGCCGCCCCCTCCTCGTCGACGACCCGGGACTCCATCTGTCCCTGAGCCGCACGGGCTCCGTCGTGGCCCTCGCGCTCAGTCGCTCCGGGCCGGTCGGGATCGACGTCGAGCAGACCCACGGGGCGCAGTTCGAGGGCTTCGGGCGGGTGGCCCTTCACGTTCGCGAGCGTGGCGCTGCCGTCGATGCCCCGTCCGGCGCTCCGTCTGACGCTCCGTCTGACGCGGCGTCGTGGGTGCGCAAGGAGGCCGCCCTCAAGGCCCTGGGTGTGGGGCTGCGCGTCGACCCGACGACGTTCGTGACCCCGCGGCCCGGCGTCTTCGCCGAGGTCGTGCCGGGTATGCCGGGTCTGACGGTGGTGGACGTCGACGCGCCCACCGGGTGTGCGGCGGCGGTGGCTCTCACGTCCGGTCCGGGCGGCCTCGAGGTCCGGCGCCACTGGGGCGCCACCGAGTGCGGCGGCGGCGCCGGTCACAGGCCCCCGACGGCCGGTTCGAGGCGAGGGAGAGGAGACGCCCAGAGCCAGCTGTAGAGGAGGGCGCGGGCCCGTTCGGCGGCGGCCGGACCCCCGGCGGCGCCGGACGCGTGCCGCACGTGCACGTCGACGAGGTCGACGAACTCGTCGGTGGTGACCGACCCGTGCCGGTGGCTCTGCACCCAGTCGCGCAGCAGCTCGAAGAAGACGCCGTCGCCGACCAGCAGGCGCAGGGCGTGCACGGTGAGGGCCCCCCGCTTGTAGACGCGGTCGTCGAACATCAGGACCGGGCCCGGATCGGCGAGGACGAGGTCCTGGGGCAGGCGGGCGAGACGGGACCAGTGGGTCTGCGCGCTGGCTCGGACGGGGACACCGTCGGCGTGCTCGGCCCACAGCCACTCGGCGTAGCAGGCGAACCCCTCGTTGAGCCAGATGTCGGCCCAGGTCGCCGGGGTGAGGCTGTTGCCGAACCACTGGTGGGCCAGCTCGTGGGCGACGAGCCGCTCGTGACGTCGGTGGCCCTCGAGCCAGTTGGGCCCGAACGAGGCCAGCGCGTGCGCCTCCAGGGGGATCTCGAGGTCGTCGGCCGTGACGACGACGGTGTAGTCGGCGAAGGGATACGGCCCGAAGAGCGACCCGAAGAGCTGCGTCATCTCGGGCAACCGGCCCAGGTCGTGCATGACGTCGCGCTCGTGGATCGCGGGCAGGACCACGGCGATCGGCACGTTCGTCCCGACGAGTGCGCGTCGGACGTAGCGCCCGACGTGCACCGACGCGAGGTAGGTCGCCATCGGGACGTGCTGCTCGAAGACGCGGCGCGTGCGGCTCCCACGGACCCGGGTCTCCACCAGGGTCCCGGTCACCACGACGTCGTAGGGCGAGTCCGACTCGAACGTGATCCGGTAGGTGGCCTTGGTGCTCGGGTGGTCGTTGCACGGGAACCACGTGGGAGCGCCGTTGGGCTGAGCGGCCACGAGGGCCCCCTCGGTGAGCTCCTCCCAGCCGACGTCGCCCCAGAGCGTGGCTGCGGGACCGGGCGTGCCGGCATACGTGATGGCGACCTGGGTGCGCCGACCGCGGGGGAGCGGTGCAGCCGGGGTGATGTGGACGCGCGGGCCGCGGTGGACCCACTTGGCGGGGGCGCCCCCGACGGACACCTTGAGCACGCGCAGGCCGACGAGGTCGACGACGAGCCGGCGCACGTCCTCGAGCACGGTGACGTCGAGGACCGCCCGGCCGGTGAGGCGGTTCGTCGACACCTTGTAATCGAGGTCGAGGTCGTAGTGCGTCACGACGTATGCCGGGTCGCCCCGGTCAGGCGTGTAACGGTCGGCGAGCAGGTGGACCTGTTGGGCGACGCTGCCAGTCATGGGGCGTCGGCTCCCACGGGTCGGGACTCGGGCGCGGGTCCGCGGTCAACCGCGAGCACCCCGCCGCTCCACGACGCGATCGGGTTGCCGGTCCAGCGGGTCCCGTGCGGCACGGCCTCACCCCTGAGCACGAGCGAACCGGGACCGACCGTGGCGGCCCTGCCGATGCTGGCCGCCGGGAGGATGACCCCGTTGGGGCCGAGCGTGGCTCCGTCCTCGAGCGTCACGGTGTCCATGCTCATGATTCGATCATGGAAGAGATGGGTCTGGAGAACGCAGCCCCGGTTCACGGTGGCCCCGTCGCCGAGCGTCACGAGGTCCGCCTCGGGAAGCCAGTAGGTCTCACACCAGACACCGTGCCCGATCCGTGCCCCGAGACTGCGCAGCCAGACGTTGATGGCGGGCGTGCCGGTCGCCGTCCACGCGAACCACGGACCGGCGACCATCTCGACGAACGTGTCGACGACCTCGTTGCGCCAGACGAAGGAGCTCCACAGCGGGTGCTCGACGGCACCGATGCGGCCGACGACGACCCACTTCGCCGCCGTCGTCACGGCGGCGGCGACGGCCCCGGCCGTCGTGAGGACGACACCGCCGAGGGCCGCGGCTCCGGCGAGCCCGACCAGGCTCACGAGCCATTGGAGGGCGATGAGGACGCTGGTCGCGATCGCCACGGTCACCATGACCGGCACGATCCGGCACAGCTCGACGAGTCCGCGAATCACCTTGAGCCGCAGGGGTGGCGCGAAGGTCCGCTCGTCGTCGGAACCCTGCGGTGGTCGTCGCAGGCGGACCGGCGGGCTGCCGAGCCAGCTCGATCCCGGCTTCGACTTCTGCGGCGCGGTCGAGAGCACCGCGACGAGTCCGTGCTTGGGCACGCGTCGGCCCGGCGCGGTCATCCCGCTGTTGCCGAGGAAGGCCCGCTTGCCGATCTTGGCGGGAGCGATGTGCACCCAGCCACGGGCGAGCTCGTAGCCGGCGACCATGGTGTCGTCGGCGAGGAAGGCTCCGTCCGCGACCGACGTCATCGCCGGGAGCAGGAGCACCGTCGACGCCTCGACGTCGCGCCCGACCTTCGCGCCCAGGGCGCGCAGCCACCACGGCGTGACGAGGCTCGCATAGATCGGGAAGAGCAGGGTGCGGGCCTGGTCGAGCAGTCGCTCGGTGGCCCACACCTGCCATCCCACCCGGCTCCGGACCGGGTAGTAGCCTTCCCGCAGCCCGAGGCCGAGGAGGCGCACGAGCACGATGGTGACCGCCGCGAGGGTGACCAGGGCGAGGACCGTCACGAGAGGCACCGCCGCGTATGCCGTGCCGACCACGTCGTGGGTCCGTGCCCGCCCGATCGGCTCACCGAGGAGCAGCACCCCGGGGAGCAGTGCGAGGAAGGGCAGGATCGACAGGACGACACCGGAGATCCCGTAGACCGCGAGCC
>NZ_JBFULD010000381.1:0-3710 GCF_056400505.1 Terrabacter sp. P5_B1 | reverse complement strand
GGCACGCTCTCGCCGGCGCGCTGACGGGTCTCGACCCAGCGCGCCACCGCGGTCTTGAGGCCCGAGAAGGAGAAGTCGAAGCGGTGGCGCTCCATGTCGCGACCGGTCGTGAGTCCGCGCGGGAAGTCGATGGCGATCCGGTTGCCTTCTCGCGCAGCGCGATCCACGTGCGGACCGCCGGGGAACGGCAGGCCGAGGACGCGGGCGACCTTGTCGAACGCC
The DNA here is from genome assembly GCF_056400505.1 of Terrabacter sp. P5_B1. Taxonomy (NCBI): domain Bacteria; kingdom Bacillati; phylum Actinomycetota; class Actinomycetes; order Micrococcales; family Intrasporangiaceae; genus Terrabacter; species Terrabacter sp. P5_B1. The sequence goes on along the minus strand of NZ_JBFULD010000381.1, from coordinate 3,488 downwards.
TCGCCGGCGGCGTCGTCCATCGTCGAGCCGAGGGACCGCACGTCGTGGGTCACGTCGGGCACGAGGAGCAGCGAGGAGTGGCCCCCGGAGACGAGCATCGCCATCGTGGGCTCGGGCAGCGGGCCGTGCTCGACGATGTCGACCGCGACGTGCGACGCGAGGTGGTTGACGCCGTAGATCGGCTTGCCGAGGGCGAGCGCGAGCGCCTTGGCCGAGGCGACGCCGACGAGGAGCGCGCCGGCCAGACCCGGACCGGAGGTCACCGAGATGGCGTCGAGGTCGCGCAGCTGCACACCGGCCTCGCGGCAGGCGCGCTCGATGGTCGGGACCATCGCCTCGAGGTGGGCGCGGCTAGCGACCTCGGGCACGACGCCGCCGAAGCGCGCGTGCTCCTCKACGCTGCTCGCGACCGTGTCGACGAGCAGGGTCTGCCCGCGGACGATGCCGACGCCGGTCTCGTCGCAGGACGTCTCGATGCCTAGGACGAGGGGCTCGTCGCTCATGCGTCTCCCTTCGTGACGAGCAGGCGCATCACGAGCGCGTCCACGTCGCCGGGTTGGTAGTAGCGGCGGCGCACCGAGATGACCTCGAAGCCGGCTCGGTCGTAGAGGCGGCGGGCGGCGTCGTTGTCGGCCCGCACCTCGAGGAGCACGGCCTCGACGCCGTGCGCTGTCGCGCGGCGGACGAGCTCGGCAAGGAGCACCCGGCCGGTGCCGCGCCCCTGGTGGTCGGGTGCCGTGGCGATCGTCATGACGTCGGCCACGTCTCCCGAGACGTCGAGGCCGGCATACCCGGCGATCGTCCCGTCGGGGGTCGTCGCGACGACGTAGTCGCGACGGGGCCGGCCGGCGAGCTCGCTCCACCACGTCGTCTCGGACCACGCGTCGTCGGCGAAGAGCTGCTGCTCGAGCGCGGCAAGGTGGGCGAGGTCGGTCCACTCGAGGTCACGCAGGACGATGTCGGTCCACCGGGCTTGCGTCTCGGCGACCGTCATCCGAGCGTCGACTTCTTCGAGGGCGGGGCGGGCGCRACGTCGGGACGGCGCAGGTAGAGCGGCTCGAGGCCGTCGAAGCCGTGCCCGGGGTCGACGTGCTGCAGCTCGCCGTCGCCCGACGGGCTCTCCCGCAACCGGCGTACGGCGAGGTCGGCCAGCGCTCCCCCGCTGACGTCGAGAGGCGCCACCGCGTCGGACACCGCGTCGCCGTAGAGCGAGGGCCCGCGCCCGGCCGCCGGAAGGGCGCGCACCTCGGCGGGCAGGTCGGCGGCGCGCGACACGATGGGCTCGTTCATGCGGCACGCGCGGTCGTCCCCGAGGACGTACGTCGCGGCATACACCTCCTTGCGGCGGGCGTCCGTCGCGACGAGCAGGTCACCACGGCGACCGCCCAGCCACGCCTCGTGGGCGATCGCGTCGAGGCTCGTCAGGCCGCGCACCGGGAGGCCGAGCGCGAAGGCGAAGGTGCGACCGGTGACGATGCCGACCCGCAGGCCGGTGAAGGGGCCTGGCCCGATGCCGACGACGACGTCGGTGACGTCGCCGGGCTCGGCGTCGGCCGAGGCCAGGGCCGCGCGGATGTTCGGCGCGAGGTGCTCGGCGTGCGCGCGGGCGTCGAGGGTCGTGGACTCCGCGACGACCGAGGCGCCGTCGTGCAGGCCGACGGTGATGGCGGTCGTGGAGGTGTCGATCGCGAGCAGGAGCACGTCGGTCAGGCTATCCGAGCACGCGCGGGGTCCCTGAACCCGAGGTCGTATGCCGGGTGCCCGGGTCCGTGGGTCATCACGCCGTTCGCACCGTCCGTGCGCGGCGGGCTCGGCGTCAGGTCACGGGCGCGACGGCGTCGAGCACGTCGTCCCAACGGTCGCCGACCCCGGCCAGGTGCGCGGTGCGGACGTCGTCACCGGTGATGGTCAGCTCGAGCCGCGTCTCGCTCAGCTGCTCGGCCAGACCGGCGCCCCACTCGACGATGGTCACGCTGGCGTCGAGGTCGGCGTCGAGGTCGAGGTCGTCGAGCTCGATCGCGCTGCCGAGGCGGTAGGCGTCGACGTGTACGAGGGCCGGTCCGCGGACGAGCGACGGGTGCACCCGCGCGATGACGAACGTCGGCGACGTGATCGGCCCGCGCACCCCGAGCCCCTCGGCGATGCCTTGCGTCAGCGTCGTCTTGCCCGCGCCGAGGTCACCGGTCAGGACGAGCACGTCGCCGCCGCGCAGCAGGGCACCGAGGCGGCGGCCGAAGGCCTGCGTGTCGTCGGTGGTGGCCCACCGCACCTGGCGCTCCATGCCCGTCACGCCCCCTTGGTGCGGGTCCGCTTGCCACGGCGGGCGCGGGCGAGCTCGCCGGCCTCCTGCTCGAGCCGGCGCTGACGGCGGTTCTTCGCGACGTCGGTGACGATGCGGCGCACGCGCGGCTGCCTGTCGACCTCGATCTGCTCGGCCCGCGCCCGAGCCGACTGGTCGACGAGCTGGATGAGGTGGGCGTTGAGCAGGTCGGGGTGCTCGAGCATGATGACGTGCCCGGCGTCGTTGACGACGATGTGCTCGGCGCCGGGGATGCCCTCGACGATGAGCTCGCTGTGCGACGGCGGCGTGAGGATGTCCTCGCGGCCGTTGAAGACGAGGACGACAGCGTGCCGGAACTCGAGCAGCGCGGGACGCTTGTCGAAACCGTCGAACGTCTGGAGGTAGTCGTTGACGACGTCGAGCGGCGTGCTGAGCAGGATGTCGGCGGTGTAGCGCACCACCGAGCGCGGGACCGGCGAGGCGAACGAGTTCTGCTCCACCATGAAGTGCTCGAGGTCCCGGGCGACGCGCCTGACCCGGCTGACGACGGCGGGACGCTGGGCGAGCGAGCCGAGCACTCCCGGGCCCAGCCGCTCGAGCAGGAGACGCCCGAAGGTGGCGACGCGGCCGCCGTTGGCGAGCATGAGCCCTCCGGCGCTCGTCGCGATGAAGCCGGCCCCGACGACCCGCTCGAGCACGAACTGCGGATGGTGCTCGCCGAGGGCGAGCATCGTCATGCCGCCCATCGAGTGCCCGACGAGCACGACGTCCCCCTCGGGCACGAGCTGGGTGATGACGGTGTGGAGGTCCTGTCCCAGGCGGTCGATCGTGTAGCTGTCCTTCTCGCCACGGCCTGAACGTCCGTGGCCGCGCTGGTCCCAGCTGACGACGCGGTAGCCGGCCTCCTTGAGGGCGCGCCGCTGGTAGACCCAGCAGCGCAGACTGAGGCAGTAGCCGTGCGTCAGCACGACGGTGGGCAGCTCCTCCGGACGGTCGTGTCGGGTGGTGCCGTCCGCCGCCTCACGTGCGGCGTCCTCGGCCGGAAGGTCGATCTCGGCGTGGAGCGGGACCCCGTCGTCGGTGAGCACGACGTGCTCCTCGTCGGGCGTGATGTCGAGCAGCTCGGGGGTCTCGAGCGCCGCCATGGCCGCGCGATGCCGGCCCGCCCGGTCGGCGGCGATGCCCGCGGCGACACCGGCCGCCACCC
>NZ_JBFULD010000380.1:0-3720 GCF_056400505.1 Terrabacter sp. P5_B1 | reverse complement strand
TCGTTGATGCGTGACCGGATCGAGGCGACCAGCGCCTCACCGGTCGCGTCCGACAGGACGCGTCCGGTGTCGACGACACGCTGCTCGACACGGCCGGTGTTGACGATGAGGACGATCATCAGGTGCGACGAGCCCATCGGGACGAGCTCGATGTGGCGGACCGTCGACCGGGTCAGCGAGGGGTACTGGACGACCGCGACCTGACGGGTCAGGCTCGCGAGCAGACGCACCGTGCGGTCGACGACGTCGTCGAGGTCGACAGCGCCCTGGAGGAACTGGCCGATGGCGCGGCGCTCCCCCTGCCCCAGGGGCTTGACCGCGCTGAGCCGGTCGACGAACACCCGGTAACCCGCGTCGGTGGGCACCCGCCCGGCCGACGTGTGCGGCGCGTGGATCAGGCCCTCCTCCTCGAGCAGGGCCATGTCGTTGCGCACCGTCGCGGCGCTGACCCCGAGGTGGTGGCGCTCGACGAGCGCCTTGCTCCCGACCGGCTCGGAGGTCTGGACGTAGTCCTGCACGATCGCGCGCAGCACCATCAACCTACGGTCCTCGCTCATCGTCCCTCCTTCACGGGTCTGGCACGGGTCTGGCACGGGTCTGGCACGGTCAGGCACAGGTCTGACGCCGATCTGGCACTCTCGATCGACGAGTGCCAAGTCTACGTCGTGCCCCGCCGATCTCCGACTCCATCCACCGTAGGCGCCGCCCGGCTGCGTCGGGAACCTCCCCGCCACCGGTGGCATTCGGCGCCTCGGCCGGCGCCCGCGTGGCGTGCGCGCGGCGGCACACCCCACGGCATACCCTCGATTGTCGTGTCCCCCAACGATCGCTACGGATCAGACGTGCTGAGCGGTGACTGGCGTGCCCCGAGGCGCGGCCGGTCCACCCCGATTTCCGCCGAGGCCGACCTCGTCGTCGAGGACGTCGAGACGGGCTGGGTCGGCGCCGTGGTCCGCGTCGAGAAGGCGGGCGGCATGCACGTCGTGCACCTCGAGGACCGTCGCGGACGCACCAAGGCGTTCCCGCTCGGCCCCGGGTTCCTCGTCGACGGGGCCCCGGTGACGCTCACTCCACCGCAGGCTGCTGCGGCGACAGCCCTCGCCGACGCGCGGCGCGCGGCCTCGCGAACCGCGAGCGGCTCCGTGGCGGTCGAGGGCGCCCGTGCCCGGGTGGCGAGCGGCTCGCGCATCTACGTCGAGGGGCGGCACGACGCCGAGCTCGTCGAGAAGGTATGGGGCGACGACCTGCGCGTCGAGGGCGTCGTCGTCGAGCTCATGGACGGCGTGGACGACCTCGCCGGCATCATCACCGAGTTCGAGCCCGGCCCCGGGCGCCGGCTCGGTGTCCTCGTCGACCACCTCGTGCCGGGCACGAAGGAGGCGCGCATCGTCGAGCAGGCGCGGGCGCTGCCCGGCCTCGCCCGGCACGTCAAGATCCTCGGCCACCCCTACGTCGACGTGTGGCAGTCCGTGCGCCCCGAGCGCCTGGGCTGGCAGCAGTGGCCGGTCATCCCGCGGGGCACCTCGTGGAAGCACGGCATCTGCGCCGAGCTCGGGTGGGCGCACGCGAGCCAGGCCGACATCGCACGCGCGTGGAAGCGCATCCTCGGGACGGTGCGCTCCTACGCGGACCTCGAGCCGACCCTCCTCGCGAGCGTCGAGGAGCTCATCGACTTCGTGACCGAGCCGGTCGACTGAGGGAGGGGCAGCGACGGCCTCTGCCCACGGCCCGTCGCTGCCTCCCCCGAGCTACTGGATGAGGTAACCCTGGACGTCGGCGACCACCTGAGTGCTCTTGTCGACGTAGATGTCGACGTAGCCGTCGCTGCTCGGTGTGACGACGGCGGTGTTGGCGATCGTCTGGCCAGCGACGTAGTTGACGTTGGACGTGGTGGGGCGAACGCTCCCGGAGGGATAGGCCGTGAGAAAGCCGGCTTGTTGCGGCCCGGTGACCGCGATGGTGAGCACCACCGAACGGACCCCGGCCAACGGGACGCCACCTCGCCCAGCCACCTTGAGGCGCACGACGCTCGCCGCGTCGACCGGGCCGCTGGAGACGACCCCGGCGCCGGAGCGCGTGTCGAGCAGCCGGGCCGGTGCCAAGCCGCGGTAGTCCGCACCGGACGGGTACCACCCGACGACATCCACGACGACGTCGGTGGCGGCAGACGTCCGGATGCTCACGCGGCCGTTGCTGCCGACCTTGGCGAAGACAAGGCCCGAGATCGACCTTCCCGTGGAGAAGTTGAGCGATGACGAGGTGGGGGCGGCCGAGGCCGCGGGCCAGACTGCGAGGTTGCCGTCCTTGGTCGGTCGCGCGGCCGTCACGTTGAGCAGCACGGAGTCGACACCCGACGGCGGGACCACGGAGGTTCCGGTGACCGCGAGGTCGATGCGGCCGCCCGGCACGAGGCGGCCCGTCGGCGCTCCCAGCCCGTATCTCGTGTCCAGGATCCGTTTCGGAGTGGTCGTCGAGAGGTTTCCGAACGCCGGATACCAGCCCACGATGTCCACGAGGGCGTCGGTTGTCTGGCTCACCTCGAGGCGGATGCGCCCGTCGCTCCCGACTCCGACGACAGCCTGGTTGGCAACCACGTCCCCCGCGTCGAAGTTGAGGGTCGAGGAGGCGGCCGGCGAGCTGCCCGACGGGTAGGCCAGGAGCCAGCCTGCCGCCCTGGGTCGAACCGCCGTCACGTTGACGACGACGGCACCCACGGCAGTCCGTGGCAGCCCCGCCTTGCCGTTCACGAGGATGCTGGTGACGCTTCCGCTCGCAAGCGGGCCACTTGCCCCGAGCGAGGTTCTCGTGTCGACGATCCGCGTCGGCGTCACCGGCCGGTACCGCGGGTAGGTGGCAGGAGCACTGACGGCAGGTCCCAGGTCACGCAGGTGGATGAAACCGTCCGGCCACAGCCCTCCCGACCGGGTGACCGTGCGCCACCTGAAGTCGCCGCCCCAGTTGTCCTCCGAGATGACGATCTGGTTCGCGGAGACGACCTTCTCGACGTAGGCGACGTGGCCGGTGCCGGAGAAGGACTGTCCCCACCAAGCCACCGAGCCGACCGCCGGCGCGTCGTCGGTCTGGGTCGCGAACGCAGACCCCCAGTTGTAGGCGTTGCCGCTCAGCTGGCTGGGCCGCTTGTTCAGCAAGCCGTTGGTGACGAGTCGGTACGCGACGTGGTTGGTGCAGTTGTGGCCCGTCGACTGGCTCCAGTAGCTCGTGCTGCTGTGGTCCTTGTAGCCGGCGTTCGAGTAGCCGGCAGCGGCGCAGGCGTCGTAGCCCGTGCACAGCACGCTCCACTCGTAGGACCGCGCCGGACCGGCGAGACCGACCGTGGAGACCAGCACCGCCAGTGCGGTGAGCAGCAGGGCGAGGGGTCGGCGGACGCGCGGTCTGCGCGCGACGGCCGTGCCGTCGGCCGCGAGCGAGATGGCCAAGGGCATGTCGATCTCCAGGAGTTGCGGGCGGGTGATCCGCAATCTAGGACATACCTGCCGTTAGCGCTCCCCGAGTCGCAAATCACACAGGAAGGACAAAGTAGTCGCCTCTTCGCACCGCCCCCGGCGGTGCGGACACCTCACGTCATCCCAGCGGCGGCGGCGCGGGGCTGCGACGTCGGCGGCCGGGGACGGCGACGCGGGCGACGACCTGTTGTTTGAGCGCCGTGAACGGCGGCCGGACCCAGACCGTCGTGTCGGGACGCGTCGGCATCGACAGCAC
>NZ_JBFULD010000379.1:0-3724 GCF_056400505.1 Terrabacter sp. P5_B1 | reverse complement strand
GCCCTCGTCGATGCCGTCGGGCAACGGGCCGTGACGGAGGCGATGCATGGCGTCGACGACCATCTCGCCGGCGTCCGGAGCGAAGAGGTAGTCGCGGAGAGTGTCCAGCGACACCCAGATCTGGGTCGGTCGCCGGTCCAGGTGGGCGGCACAGAGCTGCGACACCAGTCCCTGAGGCTTGGCGAGGTCCTGACCGGGCCCATAGAGGTTCGCGATCCGCCCGACGAGCACGCGCGCCGGGGCGTGCTCGGCCCACTCGGTGACGATCTGCTCGGCCTGCGCCTTGGCCCGGCCGTAGTCGGACAGGGGCACCACGGGAGAGAACTCGTCATAGGGCGCACTCGGCGAACCCGCGTAGAGGCCGCCGGCCGACGATGCCACGAACACCGCCCGTTCGCTGCGACCCACGGGTCCGGGGTCGCTGGCTGCAGCCAGCGCCTCGAGTGCTGCGCGCAGCATGCGGTTCTCGGTGACGAAGCGGTCGAACGACGTGCCGGTCACTCCTGCCCCCGCGCACCAGAAGACCTGCCACGGCCCGCCTCCAGCGGCCCGCACCAGGCTGCCGGCCGCCGAGACCAGGGACGCCTCGGCGTCGGACGGCCGGTTCCAGGGGATGGGCGGGCAGACGTACGGCAGCCCACGACGCTCGAGCGCTGCCCTGACATGCTGTCCCAGCAGGCCGTTCGCCCCGACGACCCAGGAGACCGGCACGTCGGTTGCGTCGGGGCGCATCGTCAGCGGCGACCGGGTCGACGAGCCAGTGGGCCGTCCTGCGGGTCGCTGGTGATGAGGTAGGGCGGTCGTCCCATCGCCATGCCCACTGCGACGCCGAGGTACTCGGCGATGACGCCGAGCGAGAGGAGGATGGCGCCCGTGCCGAACAACGCCACGACCATAGTGGACGTCCAGCCGACGGGAGTCTGGGCTCCCAGCGCCGTCGCGATGAGGACGTAGATCGCGAACGCCACGCCGGCGACGGCGAACAGCCCCCCGAGGACGCTCACGAGCCGCAGGGCACGCGTGCCGCTCGAGAGGACCAGACGCCAGAAGTGCGACAGGAGCCGTCGCAGGTCGTAGCCGGAGCGGCGCTCGTCCCCCTCGCTGCGCAGCGCGACGGGGGCGTGCGCCAAGCGGCCCACCACCCACCCGAGCGCGACGTCCAGGTAGACCCCCGCGCCGGCATACGCCGCCACGCTGCGCCCCAGCTCGCCGAGCACGAGCCGGTAGCTCTGGAAGGTCGTCACCGCACCACCGGCGAGGAAGATGGAGAAGAACCACTTGGCGCCGCGGGAGGTGATGTTGCGCAGGGGGGCGTGCGGAGGCGGGTTGGTCGGCTCGGCGTAGACGAGCTGCGCATCCTCACGCAGGGCGACATCGACGAAGACCCCGATGTCGCGCGGGTCGTGCTGGCCGTCCTCGTCGAGGGTCACGATCCAGTCGCCGCCACTCGATGCCATCCCGGCCAGCGTGGCCGCATGCTGCCCGAAGTTCCGGCTGAGCCAGATCGGCCGCACGAACGGGTAGGTCTCGGCGAGTGTGGCCATGACGTCGGCCGACCCGTCAGGTCCGTTGTCGAAGACGAGCAGCCACTCCACGACCACCCATTCATGACCCTCCGGGCTCGTCTGCGTCGTCGCGAGCGCGGCCATCTCCTCGGCCAGAACAGGCAGCGTGAGYTCGCCCTGGTAGACGGGGGTGACGACGGAGATCCGGGCGGGTCCCGGTGTGCGCAGAGGGGTCACGACCTAGAGGGTAGCCGGTGCCGACAGCGGCGCTCAGCCGACCCGACCCTCCGACCGGGAACGTCAGCGCTCGGTCGACACGGCCGACTCGGGTTGCAGTTCGGGATGCATCTTCCGGCCCAGCCACAGGTAGGCGCCACGGCGCACGAACGCCATGCCGCGGGCGAGCGTGTCGCCGCGCAGCAGGTCCGTGCGCGAGAGCAGGCCAGTGTTCTGCTCGGCCAGGCGGTGGTGGAAGTCGACCACCTGCTGCGACTGTTTCCGTGCGAGATTGACGCTCCACTGGCCCATGCTGAGCCGGAACCGCGCGAGCGGGACCGGGAGCGCGTAGAAGTCGCCGCGCATGAGCACGTTGCAGAAGGTCTGCTGGTCGATGACGTAGGGCTCGGTGTCGGCCCATCCACCCGCGCTCGCGAGCGCGTCACGGCGCATCATCACACACGCGGGCTCGCCGAAGATGTTGGTGCCCGAGATGACCGCCCGGCGCGCGGCGGCCCGACCCGGGACGACGCCCTCGAGCCCGGCCAGCCCGCGGGCCGAGGTGAACTGCTCACCGCGGGCGTCCACCAGGGTGCGTCGGCAGCTCGTCAGCACGACGCTGGGGTGCGTGTCCAGCACGGCGACCTGCTGCTCCAGGCAGCTGGGCTCGAGCAKGTCGTCGCCGCAGACGAGCTTGAGGTAGTCGCCGGTCGCCGCTTCCGTGACACGGGTCCAGTTCGCCGGGGCGCCCCCACCTGCCGGGGTGCGAAGGAGCGTGACCCGGGGCTCGTCGGCGAATCGCTGGATCTTCTCCCAGGTTCCGTCGGTGCTCGAGTGGTCGGCGATGACGAGCTCGAAGTCGGCATACGTCTGGGCGAGGATCGACTCGATGGTCTCCTCGACGAAGTCGACGTTGTTGTATGTGGGGACGACGATCGACACGTGGGCTTGCACAGGCACCTCTTCTTGATGGGCGGCGGTAGTCGTCGGCTCGTGCGGCGGTGCCGACGAGAACTCGTGGCTGCAGGTCAGGCCTCTCCACCACCCGCTCGGCGGAAGGAGAAGGAGCTGTGACCGAACCAGCTCAGGGCCGTGGTGACGAAGACGATGAGGAACTGGGACACGATGGCGGGCCAGTGCAGCACGTAGACGAGGACACCCAGCAGGGCGAGGTTGATGACGAAGGCCACGACGTACACCGAGGCGAACCGCATGAGGTCGCGCCAGAGGTGTCCGTGGACACGGAAGACGACCTTCCGATAGAGCACGAAAGCGCAGAGGATGGAGAAGACGTACGTGAGCACCAGGGCGGGATAGTGACCCCAGCCGTTCCACCGGTGCCCGAGCAGCGCATCGAAGATCACGAACCACAGCGCGCCCACGACGGTGTTGACCCCGCCGACCATGAGGAAGAGCACCCGCTGGTCCTTGATGATCCGGAACAGCGGCCCCTGCGGCCCCGCGATTCCGCCAGGCGCGTGCCCGGCGTCCTCAACCGCACCCGACTCGGACGGGGGACTTGCGTTTCCACCCGTCTCGGGGCGTGTCTCACTGTCAGGCACCCACGGATCCTACAGGGGTTCGGCGCCCGGTCCCCCCACGCCAAGCTGCCGGGACAGCTGGGTCACGGGCACCGCAGGCGGCAGGAACGCGTCGAGGAGCGAACGCTGACGGCTGCCCAGCGCCACGTCCAGAGGAGCCAGCTCGGGGACCATGACCCTCACCGCCGGCGTGCGGTGGATTGCGGCCAGGTTGAGCAACGCAGTGCTGTTGCCACCGAGGACCAGGCGGGCCCCGACGACCTGCCGGTCGAGCTCCGCGGGCGTGTGTCCGTGCACGAGGTCGAAGCCGGCATACGCCTCTGGCCGCTCCCAGGGGTGGGGCCGCAGCACGAGGCGCAGCCCGGCCGAGGAGACGGCCGCGCTCACCTCGGCGAGGTGGCGGGCATACGCCGGCTGTGACAGCAGGCCGAGCGCCGCCCAGGGCTGGGTGAGGTGTGAGGT
>NZ_JBFULD010000378.1:0-3729 GCF_056400505.1 Terrabacter sp. P5_B1 | reverse complement strand
ACCCGGCGTTGTTCACGACGGACGCCGAGGACCTCGTCACGCGGGCGGACATCGTGGTCGAGGTCATCGGTGGCATCGAGCCGGCCCGGTCGCTCATCGTGCGGGCCATCGAGCACGGGGCGTCGGTCGTCACTGCCAACAAGGCCCTCCTCGCCGAGGACGGTCCCGCTCTCTACGAGACGGCGGCCCGCCACGGCGTCGACCTCTACTACGAGGCGGCGGTTGCCGGGGCCATCCCGCTGCTGAGGCCACTGCGTGAGTCGCTGGCCGGTGACGAGGTGCGCAAGGTCCTCGGCATCGTCAACGGCACGACGAACTACGTCCTCGACAAGATGGACACGACGGGGGCGGGTTTCGCCGACGCCGTCGAGCAGGCCCAGGCGCTCGGCTATGCCGAGGCCGACCCGACCGCCGACGTCGAGGGCTTCGACGCCGCCGCCAAGGCCGCCATCCTCGCCTCGCTCGCCTTCCACACCCGGGTCTCGGGCACCGACGTCTATCGCGAGGGCATCACCGAGGTGTCGGCCGCCGACGTCGCTGCCGCCCGCGAGATGGACGCGGTCGTCAAGCTCCTAGCGATCTGCGAGCGCAGCGACAAGGGGGTCAGCGTCCGCGTGCACCCGGCGATGATCCCGCGCTCCCACCCGCTCGCCGGGGTCCGCGAGGCCTTCAACGCCGTCTTCGTCGAGGCCGACGCCGCCGGGGAGCTGATGTTCTACGGCAAGGGCGCCGGCGGTGACCCCACGGCCTCGGCGGTCCTGGGTGACCTCGTCGCGGTCGCCCGCCACCGCGTCGGCGGCGGGCTCGGTCCGGGGGAGTCGAGCTACGCCGACCTGCCCGTCCTCACCATGGGTGACGCCCAGACGAGGTACCACATCAGCCTCGACGTCGAGGACCGCTCGGGCGTGCTGGCCCAGGTCGCGGCGGCGTTCGCCGACCACGACGTCTCCATCGAGACGGTGCGCCAGCAGCTCGTCCCCGCCGGTGACGGCGAGGGCGCCCGCGCCAACCTCATCATCGTCACGCACTCCGCGAGCGACGCGGCCCTCTCGTCCACGGTCGAGCGACTGCGCACGCTCGACGTCGTCCGTGGCGTCAACTCCGTGATGCGCGTGGAAGGTTCGTGATGGCCCACCAGTGGCGCGGAGTCATCCGCGAGTACGCCGACCGCCTCCCGATGCTCGAGGGTGCGCCCGTCGTCACGCTCCACGAGGGCGGCACCCCCCTCATCCACGCCGAGAAGCTCTCGGAGCGCGTCGGCGCCGAGGTCCACCTCAAGTACGAAGGCCTCAACCCCACGTGCTCGTTCAAGGACCGCGGCATGACGACGGCCATCAGCGTCGCCGCCCGCAAGGGCGCGAAGGCGGTCATCTGCGCGAGCACGGGCAACACGAGCGCGTCGGCGGCGGCATACGCCACGAAGGCCGGCATGACGTGCGGCGTCCTCGTGCCCGAGGGCAAGATCGCGATGGGCAAGCTGAGCCAGGCGATCGCCCACGGCGCAACCCTGCTGCAGGTCGACGGCAACTTCGACGACTGCCTCACCCTCGCGCGCAAGCTCGCCGAGGCGTACCCGGTCGAGCTCGTCAACTCGGTCAACCCGGCCCGCATCGAGGGCCAGAAGACCGCCGCGTTCGAGGTCGTCGACGCGCTCGGCGACGCGCCCGACATCCACTGCCTGCCGGTCGGCAACGCCGGCAACATCACGGCGTACTGGCGCGGCTACCGCGAGTACTCGGCGGACCCGTCGGTCAGCCACCAGCCCGGCCCGGCCACGCAGCTGCCCAGGATGTGGGGCTTCCAGGCGGCCGGCGCGGCGCCGATCGTCCTCGGCCACCCCGTCGACCATCCCGAGACGGTCGCGACCGCCATCCGCATCGGCAACCCCGCGTCGTGGGAGCAGGCCATCGCCGCCCGCGACGAGTCCGGTGGCCGCATCGACGCCGTGACCGACGAGCAGATCCTCGACGCCCACCGTTACCTCTCCTCCCAGGAGGGGGTGTTCGTCGAGCCCGGCTCGGCCGCCTCCGTCGCGGGGCTGCTCGCGAGCCACGCGGCAGGTCTCGTGCCGCCCGGGGCGCGCATCGTCTGCACCGTCACCGGCCACGGGCTCAAGGACCCGCAATGGGCCCTGCGCACCGCCGAGGGGGCCGAGGTCGTGCCGACCCGGGTCTCCGTCGACGCGTTCTCCGCGGCCCAGGCGCTCGGCCTCGAGGACTGACCGCGTGAGCCGGGTTCCCGCGGGCCGCTCCGTCCGCGTGCGCGTGCCCGCGAGCAGCGCCAACCTCGGACCCGGCTTCGACTCGATCGGTCTGGCCCTCGGTCTGTGGGACGACTACGTGCTCAGCACGTCCGACAGCCCCGGACTCGTCATCGAGGTCAGCGGGGAGGGCGCCCTGGACGTGCCCACCGACGAGCGGCACCTCGTGTTCGCGACGATGCAGCACACGTGGGTCGCCCTCGGTGTCGTGCCGCCGACGGGTCTGCGCCTCGCGGCCGTCAACGGCGTCCCGCACGGTCGTGGCCTGGGCTCCTCTGCGACCGCCATCGTCGCGGGCGTCATTGCCGCCCAAGCTCTTTCGTTCGGGGTGCTCGAGAGTGCGTATGCCGCGTGGCCGGCTCCCGGTGTCGCCGTCCCCGTCGATCTCGACCTGACGACGCATCTGGCGAGCGAGCTCGAAGGGCATCCGGACAACGCCTCGGCGAGCGTGCTGGGTGGCCTCACGGTCAGCTGGATGCCGGACGGAACCGGGCTCGACCGCGGCGAGCGCACCGTGACGGCACGCATCGACCCGCACCCCGACGTCGACGTGGTCGTCTTCGTCCCGGAGACGCAGCTGGCGACCCGCACCGCTCGCGCCGTCCTGCCCGCGACGGTCCCGCTGGCGGCTGCCGCCGCCGGCGCCGGACGAGCGGCCCTGCTCGTCCACGCGCTGACGGCCGATCCTTCGCACCTGCACGCCGCGACCCGCGACTGGCTCCACCAGGAGGCGCGCCGCCCTTCCTACCCCGCCACGATGGAACTGGTCGACCTGCTGCGCTCCCAGGGCCACGCCGCGGTCGTGTCGGGGGCGGGCCCGAGCGTCCTCGTCCTCACCACGCGTCAAGCCGCCCCCGAGGTGCGAGCGGGCCACCTCGCAGCACGCTGGGAACGGCTGACCCCCACCGTGCCACCGCACGGCGCCACGGTCCACGCTCGCTGAACACCTGACGAGCCGCGACCTCAACGGCTCCCACCAGCCAGCCGGCGGTCCCCGAGTGGTATCCTGAGCGGGCACCACAGGCCGCGACAACGCAGGCTGGTGCACCACCCCCACACTGAGGCGATCTTCTGTGCCTCTCGGCGCGTTCTTCGCCGACGTGGATCTCAGACGGCCAGGCATCTGGTCCAAGTCCGGCCCGCTGGAGTCTCCCGGGCCGCAAACGAGGGGGAAGGATCCTTCGTGTCAGAAACAACCACCCGTCCGCTCTCCGGCCTGTCGGCCATGAAGCTGGACGAGCTCAAGGGCGTCGCGTCGTCGATGGGCATCACCGGAACGACGAAGATGCGCAAGAGCGACCTCGTCGAGGCGATCAAGGCCCGTCAGGCCGGCGGCTCGTCGGCGCCTGCGAGCGCGACGGCTCCGACGGCTCCGACGGCTGCGCCGGAGTCCGCGGGCTCTGGCGACACCCCCGCGGCGCCCCAGGCGAGCCGAGCCCGCCCGTCGCGCCGGGTCAGCCGGCCGGCGG
>NZ_JBFULD010000377.1:0-3737 GCF_056400505.1 Terrabacter sp. P5_B1 | reverse complement strand
CCGGTGGGGTGATCACCCCACCGGACGCAGCACCATCTGCCGTCTCATGGCCCGAAGCCTGGCGGTCGTGCTGGTGCGCGGACTCAGTGGCCCTGCGGCATCGCCCACCGGGCGGTCGAGACGCCCTGCTCCTTGGCGCGGTCGAGTGCCTCGCCGATGATCTTCTCGGCAGCCTCACGGTTGCCCCAGTCGGAGCCCTCGACGTGCTTGCCCGGCTCGAGGTCCTTGTAGCGCTCGAAGAAGTGCTGGATCTCCTTGAGGCGGAACTCGTTGACGTCGGTGATGTCCTGCACGTCGACGTTGCGCGGGTCGACCGGCACGCAGAGCACCTTGTCGTCGCCGCCGGCCTCGTCGGTCATGTGGAAGACGCCGATCGGGCGGACCTCGACGACGACGCCGGGGAAGAGCGGCTCGGGCAGCAGCACGAGGGCGTCCAGGGGGTCGCCGTCCTCGCCGAGGGAGTCCTCGATGTAGCCGTAGTCGGCGGGGTAGGCCATCGGCGTGAAGAGGTAGCGGTCGAGCCGGATCCGGCCCGTCTCGTGGTCGACCTCGTACTTGTTGCGCTGTCCGCGCGGGATCTCGATGGTGACGTCGAACTCCACGTCTTCCCCTTCTTCACGGTCTTCGGGTGCCGGAGCACACGGCGGCGGCTGACAGAATCGTTCGCGACAGTGTGTCAGCAAGGACCGGCCTTGCGCGAAACAGCACGGACGACGGACGGGGGTGACGTGCCATGGCGGCTCAGCGTGATCCCCGCCGACGCGCTCCCCGCCTGACCTACGGCACGGCCGCCGTGTGGTCGGTCGTGACGATCCTGCTGGGGTATGCCGTCCTCGACGTCGCCGACGCCGCCCCCGGTGTGCTGACGCTGCGTCCACTGCCGCCGCCCGCGCCCACCGAGTACGTCGCGAAGCGCACCCTGCCGATCGTGTCGCAGCCGACGCTCCCGACCTCGGTCGACGTGCCGCTGCCCGCGCTGGCGGGTGCCGCCGGCGCCCCATCGGCAGCCGGCATCGAGCGGGCGCTCGCCCCGGTGCGGGCGCTGCCGGCGCTGCGCGACTCGGCGCTCGTCGTGCGCGACGGGCAGAGCGGCGAAGTGCTGCTCGACCAGCGCGGCAACGACCTGCGCGTCCCCGCGTCGACGACGAAGCTGCTGTCCGCGGCGGCCATCGGCCGGGTCTTCGCCCCCGACGAGACGCTGCGCACCGTGGTGCGCGAGGGCGACACACCCGACCAGATCGTCCTCGTGGCGGGCGGCGACTCGCTGCTGGCTCCCGGCAAGGGCGACCCGAATGTCGTGGCCGGTCGCGCGGGCCTGGCAGACCTCGCCGACCAGGTCACGACCGCCCTCAAGGGCCGGGGCACCCGCAGGGTCACGCTCTTCGTCGACGAGACGTATGCCGGGGGGCCCACGACGGCCCCCACGTGGGCACCGACGTTCCGCAGCTCCGGCATCACCGGCGCGGTCGCGATGCTGGGTCTGTCGAGCCAGCGGGCGAGCGGCGGCGCCCCGGGTCCGGCCGATCCCGTCGTCTCGGTGCGGTCGGCCTTGGTCCACCTGCTCGAGACCCGTGGCATCGCCGTGGTGGTCGCGGCTCGGGGCCGGGCCCCGGGTGTCCCCGGGTCGCCGATGCCGACACCGACCCGCTCCGCTGCGTCGCCTGCGTCGCCTGCGTCGCCTGAGTCGCCTGCGTCGCCTGCGTCGCCCACGGACGGGGCAACCCAGGACCCCGGGTCCGCCGGGCAGACCGAGGGGCCGACCGAGGGGCCGGGTGCGGTCCTCGGGAGCGTCCGGTCAGCCCCCGTGCGTGAGCAGCTGGCCCTGGCCCTGACCGACAGCGACAACGCGCTCACCGAGATCCTCACCCGCCAGGCGGCCTACCGCTCCGGGGCCCGCACCGACTTCGCCGGGGTCGGCTCCTGGGTCGTCTCACAGGTCGCCGCGCTCGGCCTCGACACGGCCGGCGTGACCCTCTCCGACGCGAGCGGGCTGTCACGTGAGAACCGTGTGCGCGCCTCGCTCCTGTCCGACGTGCTCGTGCTCGGCTACGACGGGAACCACCCGGTGCTGCGGCGCGCTCTCGACGGCCTACCCATCGGTGGCCTGACCGGTACCCTGGCCGACCGGTTTGCCGGCTCGAACCATGTCGCGGCCGGCCGGGCCCGCGCCAAGACCGGCACCCTGACGGGCGCCAACGCGCTCGCCGGGAGCGTCGTCGACGACAGCGGCCGGCTGCTCGTCTTCGTGGGTATGGTCGCCGGAGCGGGAACCAACGACGCGCGGGCGGCGTTGGACCATCTGGTAGCGGCGATCGCCTCCTGCGGGTGTCGCTAACGGGCCGATGGGCCTCCCAGACACCTCGCGCGACGTCGACACCGTCACGGCACGGAAAGGGCTGGCATGACCGACACGACCCTCCCGACCCACGTGGACGCGGACCGTCCTGACCGCTCGGGAGGTGCGCCGGCCGCGAGCGTCGACTACGAGTTCGCGAAGCGGACCGGGCGGTTGATCGTCAACCCCGGCCCGCAGGTCTCGAGCGACGAGGCGGCCGTGATCGTGGCCGACCTGCGTGCGGCGGCGGCAGAGGCCATCAGCCCGGTCGCCGAGACCAGTGCGCTCACGGCGCCCGCCGGTGCGCCCGACCCCCTGGTGGTCGACCGCGCGGGCTGGATCAGCGTCAACGTCGACTCGTTCAAGGCGATGCTCGACCCCGTCGTCGACAAGCTCAACGCGACGAAGAAGTCATCGACGAGCGCCACCGCCGCCGCGATCGGCGGCAAGGTGACCGGCGCCGAGATGGGCGGCCTGCTCGCCTTCCTCTCGAGCAAGGTGCTGGGGCAGTACGACCTCGCCCCCGGCGGCACGCCGCGCCTGCTGCTGGTCGCCCCGAACATCGTCGCCGCCGAGCGGCGCATGGAGGTCGACCCGGCCGACTTCCGCCGGTGGGTGGCCATGCACGAGGAGACGCACCGCGTGCAGTTCACCGCGGTGCCGTGGCTGCGTGACCACATGGTCGCCCGCACCCAGGCCCTCGCCGTGGACCTCGCGCCCACCCCGGAGGACCTGTCGAGGCGGTTCGAGCAGCTGACCAAGAACCTTCCCCAGGTGCTGAGCTCAGGCGAGGGGATCGGCCAGCTCTTCGCGACGCCCGAGCAGAAGGCGCAGATCGCCGAGCTGACGGCCGTCATGTCGCTGCTCGAGGGCCATGCCGACGTCGTCATGGACGCCGTCGGCCCGAAGGTCATCCCGAGCGTCGAGGAGATCCGCCGCAAGTTCGACGCCCGCCGCAGCAGCGCGGTCGGGGTCGACCGCCTGCTGCGCAAGCTGCTCGGTCTCGAGGCCAAGATGCGCCAGTACCGCGACGGAGCCGTCTTCGTCCGGGCGGTCACCGACCGGGTCGGTCGCGACGGGTTCAACGCCGTCTGGACCTCGCCGGAGACCCTGCCCCGGGCTGCCGAGATCCTCGACCCAGACGCCTGGGTGCATCGGGTCCACGGCTGAGCGATGCGAGCCCCAGCACAGATGCCCGGTCCCGACCCCGCCGTCGCCGCCACCCGACTCGCGGTCCGCGAGCACCTGGCTGACGTGCCGGCGGGAGGTGTCGTGCTCGTCGCCTGCTCGGGAGGCCCTGACTCGGTGGCTCTGGCCGCGGCGCTCGCCTTCGAGGCGCCCCGCGCGGGGGTCCGCGGGGGCGCCGTCGTCGTCGACCACGCCCTGCAGGACCGCTCCGCCC
>NZ_JBFULD010000376.1:0-3750 GCF_056400505.1 Terrabacter sp. P5_B1 | reverse complement strand
CCCGGTCTCCTTCACGGTCACCGCCGCGGGCCCGGCCCACCGGGACGCCTGACCCACCATCCCCCGGACCGGTGTAGTTCCGCGTCCCAGGTGACGCCGAGATACATCGACCCGGCGCTCGTCCGTCAGGACCCCCGTCACGTGGGACCACGTCTTCGTGGACCGGTGACACCCTCGCGGCCGGCAGCGGGCAGCGCAACGCGCGATCGCCTGCCTCGACGCGCAGCGCCGCGCATGACGAAGGGCGGGCACCGTGAGGTGCCCGCCCTTGCCGTGTCGCAGACCGTCAGGCCGGGAGGATGAGTCCCTTGGTGGCCTTGGCGCGCTCGAGGCGAGCGGCGACGTCCTGCCAGTTGACGACGTTCCACCAGGCCTTGACGTAGTCGGCCTTGACGTTCTCGTACTGCAGGTAGAAGGCGTGCTCCCACATGTCGAGCTGGAGCAGCGGGATCTGGCCCACGGGGATGTTGCCCTGCTGGTCGAACAGCTGCATGATGTGCGGCCGCTCGGCGATGGTGTCCCACGCGAGGATCGACCAGCCGGAGCCCTGGATCGCGTTGGCGTTGGCGTTGAAGTGCGCCTGGAACTTCTCGAAGCCGCCGAAGTACTCGGTGATCGCCGCAGCGACCTCACCCTCGGGCTGGCCGCCGCCGTCGGGGCTCATGTTCTTCCAGAAGACGGAGTGGTTCGTGTGTCCACCGAGGTGGAAGGCGAGGTTCTTCTCCACACCGTTGAGGGCGGCGTAGTCGCCCGACTCGCGCAGCTCCTCCAGCTTGGTGACGGCGGCGTTGGCGCCGTCGACGTAGGCCTTGTGGTGCTTGCTGTGGTGCAGCTCCATGATGCGAGCGCTGATGTGGGGCTCGAGGGCGGCGTAGTCGTAGTCGAGCTCGGGAAGTGTGTAAGCCACTTGTCGTTCCTTTCTGGAGACCATCCGGCTCCGACCACTCTATGCCGCACCGAAGCGGTGCAGACAAGGTGTCCGGAGCGGGTCTGTGGGTGACGTACCCACTGGACCCACCCTCCGACGTCAACCCGGCTTGAGGTCAAATCGGTGGAGGCTCAGGCGTTGTCGCTCCGCAGGAACGCCTCGAGGGTCTCGACGACGAGCCGATGGTCCTCGCGCTGCGGCAGCCCCGAGACGGCGATCGTGCCCACGCAGCCGACACCCCGGACGATGATCGGGAAGGCGCCGCCGTGCGCGGCGTAGCGGCTCGGGTCGAGGCGTGAGCTGTCCTCGAACGTCTTGCCCGCGGCACGGAACTCCTCGCCGACGTACAGGGACGAGTGGCCGTAACGGTCGACGACGGCGCTCTTGCGCTCGAGCCAGCCGTCGTTGTCGGCCGTCGCCCCGGGCAGGGCCGCGTGGAAGAGTCGCTGGCCGTTGCGTCGGATCGAGATCGCCACGGGCGAGCTTGCGGCGCGGGCGGCGTCGCGGAGGGCGACGCCGACGGCCCATGCCGTGTCGTCGTCGAACCGGTCGAAGACGAGGGCGGACTCCTGGGCGGCGAGATCGTCGAGCGTGGGGTTCTGGGTCACCGCCCGATTGTCCACCTCAGGGCGACGGGCGCGCCACGCCTCTCACGCGAGGCCGAGCAGGTCGCGCACGTCGTCGGCCGTGATGGCGCCCGAGAGCGAACCGCCCTCGTCGACGACGCGTTGGAAGAGGTCCCGCTTGCGTTCCTGCAGCGCGACGACCTTCTCCTCGATGGTGCCGCCGGAGACGAGGCGATAGACGGTGACCGGGCGGTTCTGCCCGATGCGGTGGGCCCGGTCGATGGCCTGCGCCTCGGCGGCGGGGTTCCACCACGGGTCGAGGACGTAGACGTAGTCGGCCTCCGTGAGCGTCAGCCCGAACCCGCCGGCCTTGAGGCTGATGAGGAAGGCGACCGCGTCGCCTTCGCGGAACCCGCGCACGACGGACTGCCGGTCGGTCGTCGATCCGTCGAGGTATGCCGTCGTCACCCCCGCGCGCGTCAGCGCGGCCTCGACGATGCGCAGGAAGCCGGTGAACTGGCTGAAGACGAGCGCCCGGTGGCCCTCGGCCGCCAGCTCGCGCAGCTGGTCGACGAGGAACTCGATCTTGGCGGCGGTCGCCTTGCCGGCGTGGACGTCGTCGACGAGGACGGGGTCGAGTGCGAGCTGGCGCAGCCGGGTCAGCGCCGCGAGGATCGCGACGCGGTTGGACTCGGGGTCGTCGAGCAGGCCGAGGACGCGCTGCCTCTCGCGCTGCAGGTGCTGGTCGTAGATGTGGCGGTGGACGGGGTGCGGGTCGAGGGCCATGACCTGGATCTGCTTGGGGGGCAGGTCGATCGCCACCTGCTCCTTGGTTCGGCGCAGCATCAGGGGCCGGATGCGCCGGCGCAGCAGGTCGAGCAGCTCGGGGCGCTCACCGGACTCGATGGGCTTGCGGTAGTTCCTCGTGAAGACGTCGGGCCGCGGGTAGAGCCCGGGCGCCGTGAGCGAGAGCAGTGACCAGAGGTCCATGAGGGAGTTCTCGAGCGGCGTGCCGGTGACGGCGACGGTGAAGGGCGCCCCGAGCCGGCGCACGGCGACGTGGGTCTTGGCCTGCCGGTTCTTGACGAACTGGGCCTCGTCGAGCACGACCCCACCCCACCCCACGGAGTGGAAGGCGGCGTCGTCGAGGCGCAGGACGGCATACGAGGTGATGACGACCTCGGCGCCGGCGACGGTGTCGGCGAGCGACACCCCACGCTTGCGCTCCGTCGCGGTCACGGCGACGGAGCGCAGGTGCGGCGCGAAGGTCTCGAGCTCGCCCATCCACGTACCGACGACGCTCGTCGGCGCCACGACGAGGACTGGTCCCCGGGCCTCGGGTCCGCCGTCACCGAGCTCGCCCCGGTCGTGCGCGCGGACCAGGGCGGCGATGACCTGGAGGGTCTTGCCGAGGCCCATGTCGTCGGCGAGGATGCCGCCGATGCGGGCGTCCCAGAGGCGCGCGAGCCATCGGTAGCCGTCGAGCTGGTAGGGCCGCAGCGTGGCCCGGAGGTCGGGCGGGACCTCGGCGAGCGGCCCGGACTCGAGCGAGCCGAGCGCCTCGACGTTGGCGGCCCACCGCGCGCTCTGCTCGTCGACGACGCCGAGGGCGACGAGCTCGTCCCAGAGGTCGGCGTGGTGGGCGCTGAGGCGCAGGCCGCCGGTCTCGGGGTCGGCGATGTCGCGGGCCTCCTCGATGAGGTCGCGCAGCCGGTGCAGCTCGGGCCGGTCGAGCCGGAAGAACGCACCGGACTCGAGCAGCATGATGTCGTCGCCCCGGGCGAGCGCACCGAAGAGCGGCTCGAACGGGACCTCCTCGCCGTCGACCTCGACGGAGACCCGCAGGTCGAACCAGTCGCCGGGATCAGCCTGCTCGCGCCGCTCACCGGTGCCGAGCCGCACGACCGGAGCCGACGTGACCTCCTCGTAGGCCGGGACGTCGCCGTCGACCTCGACCGTGACGTGCTCGTCGGCCTCGAGCAGGGGCAGGGTGTCGGCGACGAACCGGGCGGCCGGAAGACCGGTGAGCACGACGCGCGGCACGAGGTAGGCGTGGCCGCCGAGGTCGGCCCGCAGCGCGCCGGGCACCGAGCGCAGCGACGTCGCCGCCTGAACGGCAGCGGACTCGGCGTCGCGGTCGCGGCCGCCGACGGTGCCGAAACGCGCCGTCGTGAACGGACGGGGGACGCCGTCATAGGCATGTCCGAGGTCGAGGCGCAGCTCTCCGGGGACGTCGCTGACGACCCGGACATGGAC
>NZ_JBFULD010000375.1:0-3761 GCF_056400505.1 Terrabacter sp. P5_B1 | reverse complement strand
GTGGTACGCGTGCGGCCGGGGCCGCTGCGCGACCGACCCGGGTGCGCAAGGAGTCCACGCCGGCGACGCCCGCGACGACCGACCCGACGCGGGTCCTGCCCGCGGTGGAGCAGACGTCGCCCCTCCCGCCCGCCGACGGCGCCGAGGCGGAGCAGGCCGCGGACCAGGCTGCGGCGCAAGGGGATTCGACGCAGGTGCTGCCGACGGTGTCGACCGACGAGCAGGACCGCGAGTGACCACCCGCGACATCGTCTTCGTCGCTGTCGGTGCCGTCACCGCACTCTCGGCCCTGCTGTCGGTGACGACGAAGCACGTCGTCCACGCCGCCCTGTGGCTGCTCGTCTCGCTCGGCTCGCTGGCCGGCGTCTACCTCGTGCTCGGCCAGGAGCTCGTCGGCCTGGTCCAGCTGCTCGTCTACGTCGGCGCCATCGTCGTGCTCGTGCTCTTCGCCCTGATGCTCACCCGCGCCCCGATCGGTCCCCACGCCGAGATCGACACGCCGCGCTGGCAGCGGATCGCCGGCGCGGTGCTCGGGGGCGCGACGACGGCCCTGCTGGCGTCGCTGCTGCTGCCCCTCTTCTCCGGGGCGACCGCCGACCTCGACACCCCGCAGACGACCACGCCCCAAGTGGCCCAGGCGGTCTTCGGCACCTGGGTCTGGCCCTTCGAGCTGCTCTCGGTGCTGCTGCTCGTCGCGCTCATCGGCGCCTTCGCGGTCTCGCGCCTCGTCCTGCAGCCGGACGGCGAGCGGGACCGCCGAGCCGTCACCCCGCAAACGCCGACGCCGACGGCAGCGGCAGCGGCGGCGGCCTCGGCGCCGAGGGGACACGGATGATCCACCCCTCGCTCCCGGCCGGCCTCGCCGCCCTGCTCGCCGGCATCGGGGTCTACGGCGTCCTCGCGCGGCGCAACGCCGTCCTCGTCCTCATCGGCGTCGAGCTCATCCTCAACGCCGCCAACCTCCTGCTCGTCACGGCGGGCAGCCGCCCGAGGACGCCGCTCTCGGCTGGTCCGGTCCTGACCCTCTTCGTCATCACCATCGCCGCCGCCGAGATCACGGTGGCGCTCGCCGTCATCCTCGTGATGTTCCGCCGCGCCGGCCACATCGACCTCACCGCGGTGCCCGACCTCACTGACGACCTCCCTGACGACCTGCCCGAGGGACACCCCGAGCCGGCGGGGGAGGGGACGTCGTGAGCTGGGTCGTGCGGATGCTCGTCGTGCTCCCGGCGCTCGCCGCCGCCATCGGGCTGCTCGTGGGACGACGGCGAGCCCTGGCCGCCGGCGTGGCCGTCGCGGCGGCCGTCGCGGTCACGGTTCTCGCCCTCGTCCAGTGGGTCGCGCCGTCGCGCACCGCCGACATCGACACCATCGGAAGGCTCCCGCTCGGTGACCTCTCGGCTCCGCTGCACCTGCTGTCCGACCAGGCCTCGGGGCTCGTGTCGTTCGTCGTCGCCCTCGTCGTGCTGGGCATCCAGGTCTTCACCGCGTGGTACCTGCGCGACGACCACCGCTACGGTCGGTTCGCCGCCACCGTCTCGCTCTTCGCGACCGGCATGCTGCTCCTCGTCCAGGCCGGCGACCTCGTCCTCGTGCTCGTCGGCTGGGAGCTCATGGGCTGGTGCTCGTGGCTGCTCATCGGCCACGACAGCGAGCGTCCGGCAGCCCGGCGGGCCGCCTACAAGGCGTTCCTCGTCACCCGGGTGGCCGACATCGGGATGGTCGTCGGCATCATCGCGCTCTCGGTGGGAGCCCGCTCCACGGACCTCCAGGCGGTGCTCACGACCACGGGCGACCGCACGCTGCTGACCGTCGGGCTCGTCGGTGTCGTCATCGGGGTGGCCGGCAAGTCGGGTCTCGTGCCCTTCCACGACTGGCTCCCCGACGCGATGGAGGGCCCGACCCCGGCGTCGGCCCTCATCCACGCGGCGACGATGGTCGCCGCCGGCACCTATGTCATCGCGCGCCTCTTCCCGCTCTACGCCGAGGACAACGGAGCCCGAACGCTGCTCGCGATCCTCGTCGCGGTGACGATGGTCTATGCCGCCCTCATCGCGCTCGCCCAGACCGACCTCAAGCGGATGCTCGCCTACTCGACCCTGAGCCAGGTCGCGATCATGCTCTCGGCCCTGGCCGCGGCGCCCGCCGAGCTCGGCCCCGGCGCCGGCCTCTCGCACCTGATCGGACACGCGTTCTTCAAGGCGCTGCTCTTCCTCGCTGCCGGCTGGCTCTCGGTGCTGGCCGGCGCGACGGCGCTCGCGGCGCTGCGTGGTCGGCTCCGGCCGACCGGGGCGCTGCGCTGGTCGATGGGCATCGGCCTGGCCGCGTTGGCGGGGGTGCCGCCGCTCATCGGCTTCTTCACCAAGGACACCGTCATCGATGCCGCCCTCGAGGGCGCGACGGGCGGCGGCGGGTTCCGCGCCTGGCTCGTCGTCGTGGCGCTCTTCGTCACCGTCGTGCTGACCGCGGCCTACTGCACCCGAGCCTGGCTGCTCCTCGACACCCCGGTGGCCGCGACCGGCGAGCTGCCCGCCGCTGCGCCGGCCGTCGTCGCCGAGGAGGACGTCGCCGTCGTGACGGCCGCCGACAGCGCCGACGACGCCGAGGTCGAGCGCGTCCATGCGCACGGGCACGCCGCCATCACCCTGCCCGCCGCGCTCGTCGTCTCGGCCCTCGCGGCCCTCACGGTCGTCGGCACGCTCTTGCTCACGAGCCTGCGCGGTGGCGTGCAGGTCGGCGTCCTCAGCGCCCTCCTGTCCGTCCTGCTCATCGCCGGCGCCGCGTATGCCGTGTGGTCCCTCAGCGACCGCGGTCGGGTCGACGTCGCCGACCTCATCCCCGGCCACGTCCGGGAGCCGGCAGTGCGTGGGTTCGGCGTCGACACGGCATACGTCGGCGTCGGGTGGGCGGTGACCGCGGTCGCGCGGCTCGTCGTCACCCTGGACCGTGACGTCGTCGACGCCTACCCACGGGCGGCCGCCGTCGTGGCACGGGCCGCGGGGCGCGCCGGTGAGCGCAGCCACCGCGGCGTGCCGTCGCTGTCGTTGCTGAGCCTGCTCGCGGGCGTCGTGCTCGTCGCGATCCTGGGGGTGACGGCGTGGCGCTGACCCTGATGCTCCTGCTGCCGCTGCTCGCGGCGATCGCCCTCATCGCGATCCCCGGTGAGTCCACGGTCGAGCGTGGCATCGCGCTCGGAGCGACCGTCGTGACAGCCGTGCTCGCCGTCGTCGTCGTCCGAGGACGTGACGAGGTGGACGCGCCGTGGATCCGCTCCCTCGGCGTCCGCTGGCACTTCGGCGTCGACGGCATCTCGGCCGCGCTCGTCCTCCTCACGGCGTTGCTCACCGTCGCCGTCGTCGCACACGCGCTCTCCGGCCCGATCCCGAGGGGCGGCACGGGCTCGACCTTCATCGGCTGCATCCTGCTCGTCGAGTCGGGGGCGCTCGCGACGTTCATGGCGCGCGACGCCATCCTCTTCTTCATCGCCTTCGAGGTCGTCCTCGTGCCGATGTGGGTGCTCGTGCGCCGCTTCGGCGACGACCACGTGCCGGACGAGACGCGCGCAGACGCCGCCGGCCGCTTCGTGCTCTTCACCGTGCTCGGCTCGACGCTGATGCTCGTCGGCATCCTCTTCCTCGTGCACTACCAGGGAACGAGCGACCTCACCGTCCTGGCGGACCGCCACGGCGCCGGCCTCTCCCGGTCGCAGCAGGTGGCCATCGCAGCGATCCTGCTGCTCGGGCTCGGGATCAAGGTGCCGC
>NZ_JBFULD010000374.1:0-3763 GCF_056400505.1 Terrabacter sp. P5_B1 | reverse complement strand
ACCCGGCACCGGCAAGTCGCAGACCATCGTCAACCTCATCGCCGCGCTCGCGGCCGAGGGCAAGTCGACGCTCTTCGTCGCCGAGAAGCGGGCTGCCATCGACGCCGTCCTCAGCCGGCTCGACCGGCTCGGCCTCGGCGACCTGGTGCTCGACGCGTACGACGGCATGACGAACAAGCGCGCGACGGCGCAGCAGTTCGCCCGGAGCCTCGACGCGGCCGTCGAGAACGACAGCCCCGGGACCGACCGCACCACCTCGACGCTGCGCGACCGTCGGGCCCGCCTGCAGAAGCACGTGGACGCCCTCCACGCGGTGCGCGCCCCGTGGGGCGTGTCCGCGCACGACGCCCAGGAGGCCCTCGTCGAGCTCGGCACGCGCACGCCTCCGCCGACCTGCCACGTCCGCCTCGGCAGCCGAGACCTCGCCGGCATGAGTCGGCCCCGCGCCGTCGAGCTCGGTCGACGCCTGCGCGACGCGGCCGGGCTCGGCGCGTGGACCCGGGACGGCGACGACCCGTGGTTCGGTGCCCGCATCCTCAGCGGCGACGACGCGTCCCGCGCTCTCGACATCACGACCAAGCACAGCACGAGCGGCCTCGACGACGCCGCCCGCCAGCTCAACCGCATACTCTCGGAATCGCATGTGCCGGAAGCGAACTCGCTCGCGGACTGGAAGTCGGCGTTCGCGACGATGTCGAGCGTCCGCGAGACGCTCGAGGTGTTCCGGCCGGAGGTCTTCGACATCCCCCTCAAGGAGCACATCGCCGCGACCGCCACGCGGGACTGGCGTGCCGCGCGCGATGTCGAGATGGGCTGGCTCGACCGCTGGAAGATCCGTCAGCAGACCAAGCGGCTGCTACGGCCCGGTCGACCCCCGGCCAACCTCCACGAGGAGCTCGTCTCGGCCAGCGAGCAGCGCGAGCACTGGTTCGAGCTCGTCGGCGGCGGCGGACGCCCTGAGATCTCACCGCGCCTCGACGAGGGGCTCGCGCTGCTCGCGGGTCTCACTGCCGACCTCGAATGGCTCGACGAGCGACTGCAGGTCCCGAACGGGCAGACGCTGACCTCCCTGCCGCTGCGCGCCCTCCGCGAGCGGCTCGCTGCCCTGGCGAGCCGTCCCGACCGGATCGCGGTGCTGCCGCAGGTCACGACGGCTCTCGACGAGCTGCGCGCCGCGGGTCTCGGTCTGGTCGTCGACGACCTCGCGGCACGGGGGATCCCCACCGACCAGGTCACGGCAGAGGTCGAGCACGTCTGGTGGGCCTCGCTCGCGGCGGAGATCGCCGTGCGCGACCCCGCCTATGGCGCCCACGACGGCGAGGGGCTGCGTCGCGACGTCGCCGAGTTCACCGAGGCCGACCGCGCCCACTTGGCGGCCACGGTGGCCCGGGTGCGTGCCGCGGTTGCCCGCAACGTCCGCGAGGTGCTCGCCGACCACCCCGCGCACGAGGCGCTGGTGCGCGCCGAGGCCGGCAAGGCACGCCGTCACAGGCCGCTGCGCGACCTCATGCCTCAGGCAGGGACGACGCTCACCGCGATCAAGCCGTGCTGGGCGATGAGCCCGCTCGTCGTCGCCTCGACGCTGCCTCCGGGTCGGTGGTTCGACGTCGTGATCTTCGACGAGGCTTCCCAGGTGCAGCCGGCCCAGGCCATCTCCGCAATCTCCCGTGCCCGTCAGGTGGTTGTCGCAGGAGACGAGCGGCAGCTGCCGCCGACGAACTTCTTCACCGTCGTGTCCGATGACGAGGCGGACGTTGGTGCCCCGACCGACGAGACGCTGACCGAGGGCTTCGAGTCGGTGCTCGACGTGCTGGCCGCCGCGCTGCCGACCCGCAACCTCACCTGGCACTACCGCAGCCGCGACGAACGCCTCATCGCCTTCGCCAACGAAGCGATGTACGACGGACGTCTCACGACCTTCCCCGGCACGTCCCTGAGCTCGGCCGTCACCTTCGAGCCGGTCGACGGGCAGGCCGTCGTGCAGCCCGGCGTCGACACCATCGAGACGACCGACGGGGAGGTGGCTCGCGTCGTCGAGCTCGTCCTCGAGCACGCGCGCACCCGGCCCACCGAGTCGCTCGGTGTCATCGCCCTCGGCATCAAGCACGCCGATCGGCTCGAGGAGGCGATCACGGGGGCGCTGCGCACGTCGCCCGACGTCGCCGCCTTCTTCGACGAGTCGCGTGAGGAGCGCTTCTTCGTCAAGAACCTCGAACGCGTGCAGGGCGACGAGCGCGACGCCATCATCCTGTCGATCGGCTACGGCAAGACGCCCCACGGTCGAGTGCTGCACCGCTTCGGACCGCTCAACATCGAGGGCGGCGAGCGTCGCCTCAACGTCGCCATCACCCGGGCCCGCTGCCGGATGACCGTCGTGTCGGCGCTGCGCGCCGTCGACCTCGACCCGAGCCGCCTCAAGGCGCGCGGTGCCCTGATGCTGCGGGACTTCCTCGCGTATGCCGAGGGTGGCGGGAGCGCCGGCGACGAGGACACGCTCTTCGCGACGGCCACCGTCACGAGCGACCCGCTGCGCCACGACCTCGCGGAGCGCCTGCGCCGCCACGGGCTGACCGTGCACGAGGACTACGGCACCGCGAGCCACCGCATCGACATCGCGGTCGAGGACCCCTACCACCGTGGCCGTGCGCTCATCGCCGTCGAGACCGACGGGGAGCGGTATGCCGCCCTGCGCAGCACGCGCGATCGTGACCGTCTGCGGCCGGAGCAGCTGGCCCGGCTCGGCTGGGTGCACGAGCGGGTGTGGAGCACCGACGTCTTCCGGGACCCGGCGCGGGAGATCGCCCGGATCGTGACGCTGGCCCGCTCGTCCCCGCCGCCCGCCGTCCCCGAGACGCCGGAGGCGCCGGAGACGCCGGAGTCAGGTGGCCCGTCGCAGCCGACAGGAGGGGAACGGTCGCCCGACGGCCCGACAGCCGCTGACGGCGACAGCGGGACGCAGACTGGTGCGCCCTCGTCGACGGACGGTGGGGGAGCGGACGAGGCCCCCGCGGCGCCGGCGCCGAAGCGCAAGCGACGACGGGTCTTCCGGAAGGGGACCGGGGCCGCCGACACCACGCCTGAGACCGATGCGAGCGAGCCGGGGGCCGCGCTCGGGCGCAGCAGCGACGAGCTCGACCTCGGGTGGGGCGAGCGCCCGTCCGGGTCGGGTCTCGGTGACCGTTGGCTCGAGGAGCAGCGACCGCCGCACTACGAGTGACCGGGAGGTGAGCCTCAGCGTCGGGACAGGGGTGGAATGCCGTCACACCGTGCCGCGTTGAGGCCCTCATGAACACGGCGACACCGTTCTCGCTGCGCCTCTCGTGGGCCCGGGGTCTCTTCGAGCGAGGTGACCACCTGGCCGCCGCGACGGCTCTGGCCGAGCTCGTCGACGAGGTCGAGTCGTCGCGCACGGAGGGGTCCGACGCCGACGCCGTGCTGCACTCGGTCACCGACCTGCGCCTCCTGCTGGCCCGCGCGTACTTCCAGTCCGCCCAGCTCGGCCGCGCCGAGGCCACGCTGATCCAGGTCATCGAGCAGTCGCCGACGGACTCCTACGCGCACCTGCTGCTGGGCCGCACGCTCCAGCGCGCCGGTCGGCATGCCGAGGCCGCTCGTCCGCTCGCCCTCGCCGAAGCCCTGGGCGGCTACGAGCGCCCCCAGGCCTACGGCACCGCGGCCGCAAAGCCCACCCAGCCCACCCAGCCCACCGAGCCCACCGAGCCCACCGAGCCCACCCAGCCCACCCAGCCCACCCAGCCCACCC
>NZ_JBFULD010000373.1:0-3764 GCF_056400505.1 Terrabacter sp. P5_B1 | reverse complement strand
GTCGAGCAGGCCGACGAGGTCGGAGACCATGGYGTCCGCGTGGATCGTCGTCACCCGGACGCGTGGCGTCATGACGTCCCCGGCGTCGAGCTGCCGGAAGCGCAGCCCGCCCTCGAGAACGTCGGACAGGTCGTCGTCGAGCAGGCCGCCGGCGTGCGACTCGTCGATGATCCGGGTGAGGTCCTCGGCCGTGGCGCCCTGCTCGAGCTCCTCCACCGGTTCGATGCCCACCTTGCGCAGCAGGCTCGTCGACGCGCGGTCGAAGAGGCGCACGACAGGGCCCGCGACCGCGAGGTAGAGCAGGGTCGACCGGCTCAGGGAACGGGCGAGCGGCACGGTGCGCGCGATCGCGAGGTTCTTCGGCGCGAGCTCCCCGAAGACCATCTGCACGACGGTCGAGAAGACGAGGACCGCGGTGACCGAGAGGCTGAGGCGGGCGGCATACGACATCGAAGGGTCGAGCAGCTCGGCGATCCCGACCCCGACGAGGGGCTCGGACACGTAGCCGACGAGCAGGGCGGTCACGGTGATCCCGAACTGGGCCGCCGACAGGGTGAAGGACAGCTGCGACGTGACGCGGAGGGCGCGCTGGGCGGCGGCGTCGCCCTCGTCGGCGAGCTGGCGCAGGGCATTGCGGTCGACGGCGACGTAGGCGAACTCCTGGGCCACGAAGTAGCCCGTCGCAGCCGTCAGCGCGAGGATCAGCACGATGCCGAGGCCGATGCCCAGCGCGGTGCTCATGCGATCACCACCCGGGTGAACAGGCGGTGGGTCAGGGGTGGCCGGACCGGGTCCGGCCAGGGACTATGGCCCTCCCGGGACTCGGCGCGCGAGTCGCAGCGTGAGTGGGATCGCATGAGGCAATCCTAAGTTACGGGCGCGACCCGGCCCTCCGGCCGACGTCACGTGGTCGCGACGACGCCCCTCCGGGCGGCCTCCTGGCTGATCTGGTGCGCGAGCTCGACGTCGAGCTGGGTGAGGCCGCCCTCGGAGTGCGTCGAGAGGGCGAAGGCGACGGTGCGCCACCGGATGTCGATGTCGGGATGGTGGTCCATGGTCTCGGCCGCGGCCGCCACCTCCTGCACGAGCGCGATGGCCGTCAGGAACGCCGGGGCCTCGAAGGAGGCCCGGATGATGTCGCCGTCACGCGTCCAGTCGGGCAGGTCGCCCAGCTGGCGCTCGATCTCCTCGTCGGTCAGCCGTCGTGTCATGCAGTCCAGTAAACGCCCCGCCGTGCTCGCCCGGACCGTCCGGACGCACCGCTGTGGCACCATCGGTGGCGCCATGCGCAGCCCAGACCTCCTCCCGCACCCCGTACGCCTCGTCGTCGGGGCCGCCGTCGTCGACGACCTGGAGCGGCCGACCCGGCTGCTGGCGGCGCGGCGCACCGAGCCGTCCGCCCTCGCCGGCGGCTGGGAGCTGCCCGGCGGCAAGGTCGACGACGGCGAGTCGCCCCTCTCCGCCCTGCACCGGGAGCTGCTCGAGGAGCTCGGGGTCACGGTGCGCCTCGGTGCGCACGTGCCCGGACCTCGGCCGGGTGCGACGTGGCCCCTCGGCGAGCGGTACGAGATGCTGGTGTGGCTGGCAGAGGTCGCCGAAGGGACGCCCGAGCCCCTCGAGGACCACGACGAGCTGCGCTGGCTGGGGCTCGACGAGCTGCGCTCCGTCGCGTGGCTGCCCGCCGACCTGCCCATCGTGGAGACGCTCGAGGCGATGCTGCCGTGACGCCCTGCTCGTGAGTCGCCGGCCCCTGAACACCCACGACGACGTGGTCCGAACCACCCTCCAAACCCTGAGAGACTGTCCCTCATGCCCATGAAGACCCGCGCGGACATCCGCAACGTCGCCATCGTCGCCCACGTCGACCACGGCAAGACCACCCTCGTCGACAAGATGCTCTGGCAGTCCGGTGCGTTCGGCGAGCACCAGCACGTCGACGAGCGCGCGATGGACTCCGGTGACCTCGAGCGCGAGAAGGGCATCACGATCCTCGCGAAGAACACCGCGGTGCACTACACCGGCAAGGCCGCCCAGGACCGCGGCCTGACCGAGGGCGTCACCATCAACATCATCGACACCCCCGGCCACGCCGACTTCGGTGGCGAGGTCGAGCGCGGCCTGTCGATGGTCGACGGCGTCGTCCTGCTCGTCGACGCGTCCGAGGGCCCGCTGCCCCAGACCCGCTTCGTGCTGCGCAAGGCGCTCGCGGCGAAGATGCCGGTCATCCTCTGCATCAACAAGGTCGACCGCCCCGACTCGCGCATCGCCGAGGTCGTCGACGAGGCGTACGAGCTCTTCATGGACCTCGACGCCACCGAGGAGCAGATCGACTTCCCGATCGTCTACGCCTCGGCCAAGGCCGGCCGTGCCTCGACCGAGCGGCCCGACAACGGCGGCCTGCCCGTCGGCGAGGACCTCGAGGCGCTCTTCCAGACGATCCTCGAGACCATCCCCGCGCCGACCTACGACGACGAGGCCCCGCTGCAGGCCCACGTCACCAACCTCGACGCCTCCAACTTCCTCGGCCGCCTCGCCCTGCTCCGTGTCTTCAACGGCACGATCAAGAAGGGCCAGCAGGTCATGTGGTGCCGCCACGACGGCTCGCAGCAGCGCGTCAAGATCACCGAGCTGCTCATGACCGAGGCCCTCGAGCGCAAGCCCGCCGAGGAGGCGCGCCCCGGCGACATCATCGCCGTGGCCGGCATCCCCGAGATCACCATCGGCGAGACCCTCGCCGACCCCGAGAACCCGGTCCCGCTGCCGCTCATCACGGTCGACGAGCCGGCCATCTCGATGACGATCGGCACCAACACGAGCCCGATGGTCGGCCAGGTCCGCGGCTCCAAGGTCACGGCCCGCATGGTCAAGGACCGCCTCGACAAGGAGCTCATCGGCAACGTGTCGCTGCGCATCCTCAACACCGAGCGTCCCGACGCCTGGGAGGTCCAGGGCCGTGGCGAGCTCGCCCTCGCCATCCTCGTCGAGCAGATGCGCCGCGAGGGCTACGAGCTGACGGTGGGCAAGCCCCAGGTCGTCACGCGTGAGGTGGACGGCAAGGTCCACGAGCCGGTCGAGCGCCTGACCATCGACACCCCCGAGGAGTTCCTCGGCGCGATCACGCAGATCATGGCCGCCCGCAAGGGCCGCATGGAGCAGATGACCAACCACGGCACCGGCTGGATCCGCATGGAGTTCCTCGTGCCGAGCCGTGGCCTCATCGGCTTCCGCACCGAGTTCCTCACCGAGACGCGCGGCACGGGCATCGCCCACCACGTCTTCGAGGACTACGAGCCCTGGTTCGGCGCCATCACGACCCGCACGAGCGGTTCGCTCGTCTCCGACCGCAAGGGCGTCGTCACCTCCTACGCCATGGTCAACCTCCAGGAGCGCGGCACGCTGTTCGTCGAGCCCACCACCGAGGTCTACGAGGGCATGATCGTCGGCGAGAACTCCCGCGCAGACGACATGGACGTCAACATCACCAAGGAGAAGAAGCTCACCAACGTGCGCGCCTCCTCCTCGGACAACTTCGAGAAGATCGTCCCGCCGCGCAAGCTCAGCCTCGAGCAGAGCCTCGAGTTCTGCCGCGAGGACGAGTGCGTCGAGGTGACACCCGAGTCGGTCCGCATCCGCAAGGTCGTCCTCGACGCCGGCGAGCGGGCCCGCACCGCGTCCCGCGCGCGTTCGGCGGCGAAGGCCGAGGGCTGACCGAGGGGGCCTGCAGGAGGGCGCGGCGTGGTCCGCGGGCTGACGAGGTCGGTCGC
>NZ_JBFULD010000372.1:0-3806 GCF_056400505.1 Terrabacter sp. P5_B1 | reverse complement strand
GGACATGGACCGTGACGACCTCCGCCCGGACGTCCTCGGCCGGCTCGGGCGCCGGCAGCGGCACCTCGGACCGGACGCGGAGCCGCTGCCGCAGGCCCGGCACGACGGACCGGAGGAAGCGGCCGCGCTCGTCGGCCGGGACCCGCAGCCCGGCGAGCGCGGACGCGAGCGCGTCGGGGCCGAGGTCGAGCTCCTGCTCGAGGGGCACGAACGTCAGCGAGCCGTCGTCGCCCTCGACCGCCACGGCGTGCACGGGGTCACCGAGGTAGAGCTGCTCACCGGTGGCGTCCGGTGGCAGGCCCTCGATCTCGACGTCGAGGTCGAGGTCGCCGCTGCCGTCGGCCGCGCGCTTGACGAGCAGCACGAGCGAGGCCGCGTCGTCGACGACGTGGACCGGCCCGGTGACGCCCTCCCCGGGCATCACCTCGATGCCGGCCGCCCGGGCCTCCCGCAGGAGCGGCCACACGTCAGGACTCGCGTCAAGCGAGAGCGGGGGCGTCGCGGAGAAGTACGTCGTGCCGCCCGACCCGCGCCGGGCGACGTCGTGGAGGCGTCCCATGATCCGCTCGTGCTCGGGCAGGAACCGGATGCCCGGGCGCCACTGGGGCAGGGCGTCGTGCCACGAGAGGGTGCGGTGCCA
This sequence comes from Terrabacter sp. P5_B1, assembly GCF_056400505.1. Taxonomy (NCBI): domain Bacteria; kingdom Bacillati; phylum Actinomycetota; class Actinomycetes; order Micrococcales; family Intrasporangiaceae; genus Terrabacter; species Terrabacter sp. P5_B1. Next base: position 3,166 of record NZ_JBFULD010000372.1, on the reverse strand, counting down.
CATACCCGCACGTGTCCACCGGGTCGGGCGCAGGCCGTAGCTGAGCTCGGGCACACCGCGGCGGCCGCGCTGGTCGCGGTAGACGGTGTCGACGAAGAGGCCCGCCGGCATGAGGTCGCCGCGTGGCTCGGGACGCTCGGCGACGGGCGCCGGCTCGACGGCCCGGGGCCGCAGGTGACCGAAGACGTCGGACCAGTGCGGGGGCACGACGAGGGGTGCCGACTCGAGGACGGGCGCGTCACTCCCGTCGCGGTCGACACCGGCCTGGGGCTCGACGACCCGTCCCTGGGCGACGTCCCGCGCGGTCAGCATGAGGGCCACCACGTGCTTGCAGTCGGCGCCGACCGGGCAGCTGCACCGGCCGCTCCAGAGGTGCGATCGCCCCTTCGGGTGGGGACGCGCCTCGATGATCGTCTGGTAGGTCTCGCTCCCGCTGCCCTCGATCGTGCCGAGCAGCATCATGCCGTCGGGGCGTGTGGCCAGGGAGCGCACTCGGCGCTCGACGGCATATGCCTGCCCGCGGTCGAAGGTGCGGGTGCCGACCTGCTGGGCGATGTCGGGGTCGGTGACGTCAGCCACCCACGTCGCCCGACCCACGCTCCATGCCACCCGAGAACTGTACGTTCGCCCGCCGACAGCGTCGGGGGTTCGTCCACAGCGTCGTCCCGACCCGGCATACGCCGTCGGGCAGGATGGGCGCATGCCGAGCACGCCTGATCCTCGTGAGCTGACGCTCGCCGACTTCCCGGTCCACCGCGCCGTCACGACCCGGTGGTCCGACAACGACATGTACGGCCACCTCAACAACGCCGTCTACTACGAGCTCTTCGACTCGGCGATCAACGGCTGGCAGGCCGAGCACGTGACCATCGACCCGATGACCGACGCGACGCAGGGCGTCGTCGCGGAGTCGTCGTGCGCCTTCTACGCCGAGGTCGCCTTCCCGGCGCCCCTCGTCGTCGGGATCCGGGTGGCGCGACTCGGCACGAGCAGCGTCACCTACCAGCTCGGGCTCTTCCCCGACCCGGAGCGCACCGCCGCGCCCGACCCCGCGATCAAGGCCCTCGGGCACTGGGTGCACGTCGAGATCGACGCCGCGACTCGGCGGCCCACCCCGATCCCGGCCCACCTGCGCGCCCTGATGGAGACGGCGGTGGTGGAGGTCCCGGAGGCCTCGGCATGACCGACGGACCGCTGGACGAGACGTGGGAGGGGTGGACCGCGCGCATCGCGGCCGACCTCGCAGCTCTCGAGGAGGACGACTGGCTGACCTTCACCGTCCACGTGCCGTCGCACGCCTCGAGTGCGTATGCCGCCACGCGGGCTCCGCGAGGATGGCCATGGTCGGGCGCCCGACCGGTCGGGCCCACCCACGTGCCCGATGTCTTCGTGCAGGCGCGCCGGATTGAGGGCGTGCTCGCGCTCGAGTGCATCGGCGACACGCAGTTCGAGGGCGTGACCGACCTGAGCCGCGACCAGCAGGCTGCTCTGGCGGCCCTCGGCTGGGAGCGCCATGGCAGGCAGCCGGAGTTCAGCCGCACCTTCAGCGACGGAGCGGCCGCCGCACGACTGGTGCACGCGAGCCTCACCGAGGTCCTGGGTGCGTCGACGCCCGCCGACGTCGACCTCCGCCGCGCCCCCCGACCGTAGGTTCAGGAATCTCTGGGGGCCTTGAGGTCGCCGGTCTCGGCCAGCTCGAGGGCCACGGTGTGGAGCTTCTCCTCCAGCGCACTCGAGGCGTGCCGCAAGACGTTGAAGGCGGCCTCCGGGGTGAGGTGGAGCCGTTCCATCAGGATCCCCTTGGCCTGGCCGATGACATCGCGGGTCAACAGGGCCTTGTGCAGGTTGTCCGCCACGTCCTGCAGGGCACCCCGTTCGCGGACGGCTCCAGCGGCCATCGAGGCGTGTGCGGCCAGGATGAGCCCGATCTGCTGCGCCTCGTCGCTGAACGCATCAGGCTGCCGGCCATACGTGTTCAGCGAGCCTTCAGGACCGACGCTGGCAGGTCCCATGGCCGCCAGGCGGTAGGAGGCGACGGACTGGGCGCCGAAGTCGACCGGACGGGACGCGAGCGTGCGCCAGCGGTTGTCGGGGAACGACTTGGCATAGACGAGGGTGGTGTCTACGGCGTCGAGGCACGGGCCCTCTCGAGCCTCGTACTGGGCGTCGTCGACAGCTGACGCCGCCACGTGCGTGGTCGAGGCCGTCCGATACACCCCGTCCTCTCTGACTGTGACGCTTGCCATCTCGCATTCTGCGACGGTGCTCACCGCAGCCTCAGCGATGCGCTGGAGGACAGCGTCGTAGGACTCCGCAGCGAACAGGTTCTCGGCAATGGCGGCGAACGTCGATGCCAGGTGCGTGCTCGGCGTGGCCTCCACCCGCCGCTGGGTCGCCTCATCGCGGGCCCTGGTGGCGTCGACGCGGTCGGCCGCCGACTGCTCACGCTCCTGTCGCCCCTGGTCCCGAGCAGCGAGCGCCTCGGCCTGCTGCGCTGCTCCTTCGCCGCCGCGGGGCGGGCCGAGCTGCGCCTCCCGGGCCACCAGCTCCCGTTCCCGCTCGGCCAGGGCGTGTTCTCGCGCGTCGGCCACCAGGTCTCGCAGGTCCGCAACCAGGTCCCGGTCGTCGGCCAGCGCATCACGACGGTCACCGACGAAGTCGCGTTTCTCGGCCGCCCACTGGCGTTCGTCATCAGAGGACCGCGCAGCCATCAGATCGCTCCTCCTCAACCTCGGAGCCAGATCGGATCAATGCTCCAGCGTAGGCCGTGGAAGGGTGGGATCCCACCCTCGGCGGCACTCCATTCCACAGGTCGCGAGGTCGCCTGGACCGGGTCCCCTGGCCCGCTCTCGTCACCCGGCGAGGTGGGCCCATCTCAGGGAGAGCTCGCACCACCGAGCGGTAGCGACGACCCGGCCCCGCTCGAGGACGACGACGCGGTCGGCCTGTGCCAGCGCGGCCGCCTTGCTCGTTGCGCCGATGACGGTCGCCCCACCGGAGCGCAGTGCAGCCCAGAGCTCGATCTCGGTGGCGGCATCGAGCGCCGAGGACACGTCGTCGGCCAGCAGCAGGTCCGCCTCGCAGGCGAGCGCCCGGGCCAGGGCCAGACGCTGCACCTGCCCTCCGGACAGTCGGACCCCACGGTGGCCGACGAGTGCTTCGGGGC
>NZ_JBFULD010000371.1:0-3823 GCF_056400505.1 Terrabacter sp. P5_B1 | reverse complement strand
GCTCAGGACCCGAGGAGCTTGTGCCGCATCCGGTCGGTGTCCGCGGCGGTCCAGCCCTGGGCGCGGAGCCAGCCGTGGACGCCGCCGTGTCGCTCGTCGAGCGCGCCGAGGAGCAGGCGCATCGTGTCGGTCGTCGGTGACTGCTGCGCCACCGTCTTGTCCTCGAGGTTGCGGGCGTAGGCCGGGCGCGTGCGCAGCCGGTCCATGATGGCGGCCACCCGCTGCGCCGATGCCGCGAAGTCGGCGATGACGAGCTCGTCGGGCACGTCGACGACCTTGAGCGCGAGGCCGACGACCGTGCCCGTGCGGTCCTTGCCGGCGGCGCAGTGCACGACTGCCGCCCCCTCGCTCGAGGCGATGGCGTCGAGGGCGGCGACGACGGAGTCGGGGCGGCTGGCGAGGTAGCTGAGGTAGTGCTCCGACCAGAACCGGTCGTGCGCGCGGTCCTGGTCGGGGTCGCGCCTCGCGGCCGTGAGCTCGCGCCGCTCGTCCGTCTCCCACGGCAGGGCCCGCTCGGCGGCCGGGATGCCCGACTCGTCGGTGTCCTCGCGGTAGAGGGTGTGATGGTGGTGCGTGATGCCGGTGACGGCACGGAGCGGGCCGTCACCCTCCTTTGCCAGCTCGACGTGGGTGCGCAGGTCGACGATGTCGGTGACGCCGTAGCGGGTCACGAGCGTGTCGACGGCCTCCGGGGTGAGGTCCTGGAGGTTGTCCGAGCGCAGCAGTCGGCGGGGCCGGACCGTGTCGCCGTCGGCTGTCACCATGCCGCCGAGGTCACGCATGTTCACGACGCCGTCGAGCTCGATCCAGTTCGGGAGGTACACCCCTGCAGCGTAGGCGACCGGAGAAACGGCTTGGCACGGTAGGCCTGCCGTCAGATATCTTGACGTCGAGAGAGTCGCTGACGATGAAGGGGATCCCGTGACGTCGAGCACGACCCCACCGCAGGCGCCGCCGGCCGCGCCCCTGACGCGTCGGGGTGTCCCGGTGGACCGCGACCTGCGCATCCTCGCCCTGGGCTCGTTCGCCAACCGGTTCGGCGCCGGCGCCGTCCTCACGACGAGCGCGCTCTACTTCACCCGCCAGGTCGGCTTCAGCGCCACCGAGGTCGCCCTCGCGATGTCGGTCTCGGCGGTGGTCGGCATCGTCGTGCAGGTGCCCGCCGGTCACCTCGGCGACACCCGGGGCCCACGCCGGGTGCTCACGGCCTTCATGGCCGGGGCGGCCGTCTTCAGCGCGCCCCCCGTCCTCGCCACGACCCCCTGGGCGCTCGCCCTCCTGCTCGGCGTGCTCGCGTTCTTCGAGCGTGGCGCGGGCGCCGTCAACCAGGGCGTCATCGCCCAGCTCGCCACCGGTGGGCGCGGGGTGCTCTTCAAGGCCTACCTGCGCGCCGTCACCAACACCGCTCTCGGGTTGGGCTCGGTCTTCGGCGGCGCGGCCCTCATCATCGACGAGCGATGGGCCTATGTCACCGTCTTCGTCCTCAACGCCGTCTTCACCGGGTTCGCCGCGTGGAACTCGACCCGGCTGCCCGACATCGCACCGCACGCACGCGTGGCCGGCGAACCGAGGCTCGCCGTCGTCCGGGACTGGCCCTTCGTCGTCATCACGGTCATCACCGGGCTGTTCTCCCTCCACTTCTTCGTCATGGAGCTGGGCCTGGCGCTCTACGTCTCCGCCCACACGGCCGCCCCCACCGTCATGGTGGCGATCCTGCTCATCGTCAACACGGCCGCCGTTGCCCTCTTCCAGGTGCGGCTGTCCCGTCGCGCCGACTCCGTCGAGGCCGGCGCCCGGGCCCTCGTGCGCGGGGCGTGGTGGATCGCGGCCGGTTTCGCCGTCGTCGCGCTGGCCGACCGGGGCACCAGGTGGTTCGCCGTCGCCACCCTCGTCATCGGGTCCCTCGTCCACGTCGTCGGCGAGATGATCGGGTCGGGTGGCCAGTGGGGCCTGCAGATGGGACTCGCCCCGCACGAGCGGCAGGGCCAGTACCAGGGCTTCGCCGGACTGGGGTTCAGCGTGCTCGCCGTCGTCGCACCCCCGGTCGTCACCTACCTCTGCGTCGGCCTCGGCGAGACCGGCTGGTTCGTCCTGGCGGCCTTCATGGTCGTCATCGCGCTCGTCTCGGTCCCGGCAGCGCGCTGGGCCCTCGCGTCGAGGGCCCGCTACGGCGTCACGACGCACTCGGGCTGACCCGACGTGCTTCCGGGCCCGCGCCGCCGCGGCTCGAGCTCAGAGGCGGCGCACGGCGACGGTGCGCACGCTGATGGACAGGAACGGTGGGCCGTCCGACCTGAAGTCCTCACCGCCACCGCGGACGATGTGCTGCAGGACCTCCAGCCCGGAGCCGACGTGCCCGATGAGGGAGTAGACGGGTGCGCCCCGGGGCACCGTGAAGTCGTGGTGGACGACGAAGAACTCGCCGGCGGTGCCGAGGAAGCCGTCGCCGCGGGCCATCCCGACGTCGCCGACGCGGTAGGTGTGGTCAGCCGGGACGTTCTCCAGCGGCAGGTCGTAGCCCGGTTCGGCCGTGCTGCGCCCGCTCTGGACGCCGCACTGGAGGAAGGCCGTGGGTGCCGGTGACGTGGTGAGGCGGTGGCAGGCGCTGTCGGTCCAGTAGCCGGCCCGGGCCAGGGCGACGAACGAGGCGACGCTTCTCGGCGCGTGCTGCCCGTCGAGCCGCAGCGTGACGTCCCCGCACGTCGTGTGCAGGACCGCGCTCCAGTCCGACCCGGCCGCCAAGGACGCGGGCGGTGCGGTCGTGAACGTCGGGTAGGTCGCGGGTGGGGTCGGCGGAGAGGTGCACGTCGCGGCGAGGGTTGGCGTCGGCGTGGGTCCGACCCGGCGCTGCTGGTGGGTCAGCACGACCACGGACGCGACAACGGCAAGGCACAGCAGGGCCGTGCCCACGAGGAGCCGCACGGTCCTGCGGCGCGACGGCTGCGCATCCGCCATGAGGGCAGCGTACGACGTGGACGAGTCACCCCTTCCGGGCTGGGACAATGGAGGTATGCCGCCCTCCGCCCTCCCCGACGGCGACCCCGCTCCCAGCACGGGTGAGCTGCCCCCCGCGGCGCTCTCCGACCTGGCCTCGACCGATCTCGGCGTCTACGTCCATGTCCCGTTCTGCACGGTGCGCTGCGGCTACTGCGACTTCAACACCTACACCCTGACCGAGCTCGGCGGTCCCGGTGCCAGCATCGGCATCGACACGTACGCCGACGCCGCCCTGCGCGAGCTGGACATCGCCCGCTCGGTCCTGGGCAGCGAAGCGCCATCCGTGTCAACGGTCTTCGTCGGCGGTGGCACGCCCACCATGCTGAGGTCAGGCGACCTCGTGGCGGTGCTGGACGGCATACGCCAGCGGTTCGGGCTGGCGCCCGACGCCGAGGTGACGACCGAGGCCAACCCGGACTCCGTGACGCCCGAGTCGCTGCGTGAGCTCGCGGGCGGCGGCTTCACCCGCGTCTCGGTGGGCATGCAGTCGGCCGTGCCCCACGTGCTCCGCACCCTTGAACGCACGCACGACCCCGGCAACGTCGCGCGCGCCGTCGCGGCCACCCGGGCGGCCGGCATGCAGGTCAGCGTCGACCTCATCTACGGCACGCCGGGGGAGTCCCTCGAGGACTGGCGGCGCAGCCTCGAGGCGGCCATCGGGCTCGAGCCCGACCACGTCTCGGCCTACGCCCTCGTCGTCGAGGAGGGCACGAAGCTCGCCGCGCAGGTGCGGCGCGGCGTCGTGCCCGCACCCGAGGACGACGACGAGGCCGACAAGTACGAGCTCGCGGACGAGCTGCTGACGGCGGCCGGGTTCGGGTGGTAC
>NZ_JBFULD010000370.1:0-3869 GCF_056400505.1 Terrabacter sp. P5_B1 | reverse complement strand
GCCTGGAGTCGAGCGACCGGGGCGGCGCGGCGGATGGCGCCTGGGGTGAGTACGAATCGGTCCACGATCTCGTCGACATCGTCGACGCCTACGTCGAGCCCGGACTCGTCCCAGAGCAGTCGCCGCTCATCGGGGCCGCACGGCTCGAGGGTCACCGTGAGTGCGTGCTCCAGCGACGGACCGCTCACGCCTCCCGAGAGCCCGAGCACGATGCCTACCGGCGTCACCGACCCGTGCATCCTCGGCAGCTGGAGGATCTCGCCGGGTGCCGGGTCGGCGCGCACGACCGGCAGCACGGGGCACAGGGCGGCAAGCGCTTCGAACAGCGGCCAGCTCGGGCCGTCCGTCGGGCCGTCGTGGACGAGGACGTCGAGCCCGAGGGTCGCCGCCGCGGCGCCGAGCAGCGTCGTGCGGCCCGAGCCGAGCCGGCCTCGCAGCACCAGGGCCGTCAGGCCTGGCTGGTCCAGCAGCCGTGGGACCTGGGTGAGCAGGTCGACCTGGGTGGCGGCGATGGCGACATCGGCCAACGCAGGGAAGCCCGAGCGGAGCGTGAGCTCCTCCGGCAGGGACTCCGGGTCGATCCGTCCGGTGCGGATCACGTCCCAGACCGGCACGGCGACCCGAAGGGACCACTCCGAGCGAGGATCGGCGGGATTGTCGACGACGAGCAGCCCTCTCCGCACGAGGTCGTGGCAGGTCGCGGTCACATCCTCGGTCCCGCCGAGCAGCCAGGCGAGCAGCCCGATGCACGGGCGCCTGGAACGCAGCGGCTCCTGCAACATCGCGAACAGGGAGCCCCAGCGGATGTCGAGCTCGATGACGCCCGCAGCGACCATGACGGCGGCCTCGGTCTCGGTGAGCCGGCTGAGCGGCCCGTCCCGGACCACCGCATCGCTGCTCGCGGGCAGCCAAGACAGATCGGGAACCGGAATCGTGCTGTCCTGCAACCGATTCCGGACCTGATCGGCGACGCGAGAGACGACGGAGTCGACGTACACGTCAACCACCCTCGAAATGGAACTGCACGATCCGACCCAGCTCCGGGACCCACCCGGGATCCTGGTCGAGGCCGCTGATGCGCGCCGCGAGATCGACCGCCTCGATGGACATGACCACATCGACGTGGGTCCGAGACACCACGACCTGGCCGGGGCGGACGAACGTCTCAGGTGGCACATCGTGCTCGTCCAGCCAGGTCCGCACCGGGTCCATGGCGTGTCCCAGGCGGACGTCGGGCGGCATGTCCTCGGCTCGACCATCGAGGTCGGCGAGCGCCTCCAGGAGGGTGTCCCCCTTCAGCGCGCGGCGCCGGGCCTTCGGCAGACGCCTCAGCATCCATCGACCGACCGCGTCGACGACGCCCCAGCCGGTGGCACGCGGACCGGCCTTCCGGTCGAGTGCGAACCAGCGAAAGAGGTTGATCGAGTAGAGCAGCGTGGCCATCTGCGAGTCGACGACCTGACCGGTGCCCACCCAGGCGGGACGCGCGGGATCACGACGAAGCTGCCCGGCGGCATTCGGGGGCGCCGGGCTCCGCCCGCCAAGGCTCGTCGGGCTGGTTGGGCCGCCAACCACCGGCCGTGGCAGCGGCTGGGTGCTGGCCTCCGCCTCAGCGGCGTCTACGGCAACGGCGGTGACCTCGGTGACCTCGGTGACCTCGGGGACCGGCCAAGGTCGTATGCCGTCCGGTGCGGTGTTCGGTGACGTGACCGGCATGGCGTCCCGAGGCGAAAGCGGTGCGGGGACAGCGGTGCTCGGCCCCGGCGCGACCAGGTCGACCCCAGTCACGGCCTCGGTGAGCCGCAGCAGGACCAGCGCCGGGTCCGGGCCCGACGACGGCTCGGCGTCGGACGCGGCGCCRAGCGGGTCCCACGGCGCACCGCGGACTACGGTCGTAGGCGTCGTCGGGTCGGACGGGGACTGGTCCCGCTGGGCGACAGTGGTCGACGCGCTGGTTCGCGGTGCCCTCGGGCCGCGGGGCGGACCGGGGCTGCTGACAGCTGGGGTGTCCAGCAGCCCTCGCCGGGAAGGGAACTCGTCGAGCACCGCGGCAAGCACACCAGCACAGGCTGGCCCGAGCTGCTGCACTGCTCGCGCGGCCGATCCGGGGGCGGCGGTCTCCAGCGAGGCGAGGACGGTCGGCACCCACCGGGCCCTTCTGGTCCAGAGGGTCGCCAAGGTGGCGCTCGTCGCGGTCGCACCGGACGGCATACGCCCGGCCCACCACCAGCGGTCGCCGGCGGTGCCGTCGAGGACGTCGCGGCTGAGGCACAACAGCTCCTCGGCCTCGTCGGCGAACTCGACGGCCTCGACGTCCGTGGAGACCGGTCCGCCCACCGGGTGGGCGGCGCGGCGACGAACGTCCTCCACCCGACCGCGCGCCTCGCCCGGGTCGCAGGACGCCAGGGACAGGTGACGCACGACAAGCACCCGCCGGTCCTCCCGCCTGGGCGCGATCGAGGCCAGCAGCGGCTCCACGTCGGACGTCCCGGCTCCGTGTCCGCGGAGCCGGAGCGTGCCGATGCGGAGGTCAGACATCGTTGTTCGCGCGCCCGGGTGGGAACGGGACGAACGGGGTCTTGTTCTGCCCGTACCAGAACTGGTTCGCCACGAAGACGAGATAGAAGGCAGCAACCTGACCCCCGACCCGCGGGACGGTCCCTGGGACCGGTTTCAGCGCACCGAACCCGCCGCGAGCGGCCCTCACCTCCTTGAAGACACCCCTGCCCTGGATCATCGCCAGGAGGTTGTCAAGGACGACGTAGTAGGTGAACCGCGGCTGCCTGGTCCCGTCGTCGTCGCTCGGCTGCATCGGCGCAGCCCGCCACGACTGCCGCAGCACGAAGTCGGCCTCGCTCCACTCGAGGACCCCGCCGAAGGTGCGCTCGGAGCCGAAGAACACCCGCGGGTTGTAGCCCACTCCGAGCGGTAGCTCCGCTGCGCTCATCTGCGCGAGCAGCTGATCGGCTGCGCTGGTTGCCTTGGCGTCCACGTTCTCCGCCATCACCATCGCGTCCTGCACGTCAGTGACGATGTCGTCGATCGCCGAGGCGTCCACGGGCAGGAAACCAACCGGCGGGAGCAGCGGGAAGTAGTCGCCGGCATACGTCGACAGCGACTGCCCCGCAGCCACGAGGTCCGCGGCCTGGTCCTGGAACTGCAGCCAGCGTGCCTGCCCCTCGGCGGCACGACGGTCGGCGACCACAGCCGACCACGGTCCGGGCACCGGGTCGGGCTGGGTCACGCGGCGGCGGGCGGCCCAGTTGTCGACGTCGCCGATCGTGCCGCCCGACCAGGCGAAGACCCCCAGCGGGACGTCGTACGGGGTCAGGTCCGCCGGGTCGAGCTGGTCGAAGCCGCTGTACGAAGGGTCGAAGCTGAACGGGAAGACGGGCTGGAGCCGCAGCTGCTCCGATCCGAGCAGCCAGTGGGTGACCAGGTTGCGTCTTCTCGTGTCGGTGACCTGGACGCCGTCCACCTCACTGGGGATCGGCAGGGTGATGGTGCGGAACTCGACGCCTCCGACGAGCCACTGCGCAGTGCATCCGGGCGACACCGTGGTCGACGGTGGCGGGGACAGGGGGGCCTGGCCCTGAAGCTGGCAGGCGGCGCGGGCTACGAGCAGGACGACGCTGCCGGTGCTCGGCTGTGGAGACGGCTGCTGGTCAGGTGGGTTCTGGTCACAGCAGCTGAACGAGGCGTCGTTGCGCCGAGTCGCCGTCGGCGCCGTGGACGCCATCTCCAGGGTCACCGGTCGTGGCACGACCACCGGCTCGCCGGCCCGGCTGATCGCGAGCCCGGCCGAGACGGTGATCGTGGTGCCGAGACCGGTCACCCACAGGCCGCGCACGACGCCGGCGCCCGCGGCC
>NZ_JBFULD010000369.1:0-3879 GCF_056400505.1 Terrabacter sp. P5_B1 | reverse complement strand
GTCCTCGTGACGAGAACTGGCCTCTCGATGTGTGCGAGGCGACCACACGTGGCCTCTCGACGGTTCGGAGGGCGGGTCAGCGCACTGCCGCCCGGCTCCCCGCCTCGGCGTGCTCGGCGTGCTCGGCGTGCTCGGCGACCCTGGCGTTCTGCCGGTCGACGAGGTAGGCGGCGGTGAGGTCGTCACCGACAGTGGACAGGAGGCGGATGTCGACCGCCTCGTGGCGCTCGGCCACGGTCGGCTCGACCGTCGTCATGACGGTGCGGGCGTCGCGCTCGGCCACGGCGGTGGCGAGCTCGCGCTTGAGCGCCTCGTCGAGGATGCCGCCCGAGACCTTGGCCCGCGCCGCGACCTCGACGGCGAACCGCTCGGTCTCGGCCACGAGCGCGGGGTCCTCGGAGGTCAGCATCCGCGACGTGCGGTGCAGCAGCGCCGCACCGGCGTCGAGGTCCCCCTCGCCGAGCCGCGTCACGGCCTGCGTCAGCAGCGGGCGGTCGCCGCGCAGTGCCGAGTCGGCGAGCAGGCCCAGGCGGAGCCCGAGCAGGCGCTCGTGCGTCCGCGTGTTGCCGGCCTCGCGGCCGAGCGGCACCTTGAGCTCGTCGTCGGGGGACGACTGCGACATCGTGTCGAGCAGCTCGATGCCGGCCTCGTCGGGCGTGTGCACGGTGTCACGCAGGGGCACCTCCTTGATGAAGAGCGCGGCGAGCAGCGCGAGCACGAACGGCACCAGGCCCCAGACGAACACGGTGTGCAGGGAGTCGGCGAGACCCTGCTGCACGCCGGTCGCGACCTGCGGCGGCAGCGTGGCCAGGGCGGACGGGTCGAGCACCGAGCCGGCGCTGACCTGCTGGCCCGACGCCTGCATCTGCTTGACGACCGAAGCCGGCAGGTGCCCGGCGATGTTGCCGGCGAGCCCGCTCGTCATGATCGTGCCGAACACGGCGGTCCCGACGGTCGAGCCGACGTTGCGGAAGAACTGCGTCGACGCGGTGGCGACGCCGAGGTCCTTGCGCTGCGAGGAGTTCTGGATGATGAGGGTGAAGACCTGCAGCGCCATGCCGAGGCCGACGCCGAAGACGATCATCGACAGGGTCAGGTCGAGCTGGCTCGAGCCGTAGTGCAGCTGGGTCAGCAGCCAGAAGCCGACGCCCATGATGAGGATGCCTGCGATGGTCTGCAGCTTGTAGCGGCCGGTCTTCGTGATGACGAGCCCGGAGATGATCGACAGTCCGATCATCGCGACCGACATCGGCATGAGGATCAGACCGGAGTTGGTGGCCGACGCGCCGAGCACGCCCTGGGCGTAGACCGGGAGGTAGATCATCGCGCCGAACATCATGACCGACACCATGAAGGCCGCGATGTTGGAGAGCGTGAAGAGCGGGCTCTTGAAGAGGCGCAGCGGCATCACGGGCTCGACCGCCTTGCGCTCGATGGCGATGAAGACGCCGAGCATGACGATGCCCGCGGCATACATCCCGATGATCGCGGGGGAGCTCCAGTCGAGGGTCGTTCCGCCGAGCGAGGTGGGCACCAGCAGCAGGATGAGGGTCATCGACAGCGCGGCGATGCCGGCCTTGTCGACGACGGTCTCGCGCGGGGTGTGCTCGAGGTGGAGGAAGCGGCTGATGCCGAAGAAGGCGAAGACGCCGATGGGCAGGGTGATGAAGAAGAGGTAGCGCCAGCCCCAGTTGTCCGTGACGAAGCCGCCGACGAGCGGGCCGAGGATCGACGCGAGGCCGAAGACGCCGCCCATGAGGCCCTGGTACTTGCCCCGCTGACGAGGCGGGATGATGTCGCCGATGATCGTCTGCGAGAGCGGCATCAGCGTGCCCATGCCGGCACCCTGGATGGCGCGGGCGGCGATGAGCCACCAGAAGTTCTGGGCGAACCCGGAGAGGATCGAGCCGGCCATGAAGACGACGAGTCCGCCGAGGTAGAAGCCGCGCCGGCCGTAGAGGTCGCTCATCTTGCCGACGATCGGGACGGTGATGGCGCTGACGAGCATCGCGGCCGTGGCGAGCCACGAGTAGTGGTCGATGCCACCGAGCTCGGCGACGATGCGCGGCATCGCGGGGCCGACGATCGTCTGGCTGATCGACGCCACGAGCATGCCGAGCATGAGCGCGACGAAGATGTTGCGGGTCGAGCGGTTGAGTCCGGGTGCCTTCGCGGCGCTCGTCGAGCTGGCTGGGCCGGTCGTGGCGTCCGTGGCTGTCCCCTGGGTCTTCTGTGGCATGGCCGCCACAGTACGCCGATCGTGCAGTGACTGCAAAATTGCAGTCCACGCACTGATCGTGTCACCATGGGTGCATGAGCACGGACCTGCTGAGCGACGAGTCGTGCGGCCTGCGTGAGCGCAAGAAGCGCGAGACCCGCCGCGCGCTCAACCTCGCTGCCCTCGACCTCGTCGAGGAGAGGGGCTTCGCCGCCGTCACCACCGAGGAGATCGCGGCCCGCGCCGGCGTCAGCGCCCGCACCTTCTTCAACTACTTCCCGTCGAAGGAGGCCGCCGTCATCGGCACGACGGCCGAGGAGCTCGAGGCGTATGCCGTGTCGCTCGAGGAGGACGCGGGGGACGAGTCACCGCTCGACTCCCTCCGTCGGATCCTTGCCGGCATGCTCGCGCCGACCTCGATGGACCGTGAGCTTCGGGCCAAACGACGACGCATCCTGCTCGGCGAGCCCTCGCTCGCGCCCGCCCTCGTCGGCAACAACATCCGCATCGAGAACGCCCTGACGGCGGCGCTCGAGCGCCGCCTCGGCGTCCGGGCCGGGGCCTCGCTCGAACCGCGCCTCACCGTGGCCGTCGCCATCGCGGCCGTGCGCGCCTGCATCGAGCRCCAGCAGAACGGCGGTGCGGGCCGTCTGGAGCGCAACATCGACCAGGCCTTCGACCGCATCGCGGCCGGCCTGCGCTGAGCACCGACCCCGTCGCCGCGTCCCCTCAGCGCCGCGTCCCCTCAGCGACAGATCCCTCAGCGACGGAGGGCGGCTGCCGCGTGGGCGATGCAGGTGCGCGCCGCCGGTCGCGCGCGCAGCCGCTCGTCGGGAATCAGGTCGCCGCACACCTCGCAGCGACCGTAGGTGCCGTCGGCGATGCGCTGGAGGGCGGCGTCGATCTCGGTGAGGTGCTGCTCGGCCTGCTCGATGAGCGCGCCGATCTGGGTGCGCTCGTAGGCGATCGTCGACCCCTCGGGGTCGTGCTCGTCGTCGGCGATGTTGGCCTGAGAGGCTTCGACGACCTCGGCGAACTCTCGACGTAGCCCGGTGATGCGCTCGATCTCGTTGGCCCGGGTCGTCGTCAGCTCTGCCGCGTGGGCGGCCGTCTTGGTGCTCATGTCCCCATGATCCTCCGATCGGGCCCGTTTCGTGGGGACACGTGGTGCACTGCACCCCGGCGCCGGAGTGATGTCGGCCTCGTGGCCGCCGGTGGACACTCGGGCAGGATGGGCCCATGAGCGACCCCAGCGGAGTGGTCTTCCCACTCGACCCGGCATCCGGACGCCGCAGCACGACCGCCACCGGACGGGCCGTCGTCGCTGACGCCCTGCGCGGTGTGGACCCCCTGGGCGCCGCGTCGGCCGAGCGCGAGACCAACTGGCGCCAGGGCTACCTGCCGCACTTCCGGCGCCTCGTCGAGGCGGGGGTCGCAGTCCCGGGTGCCGCGCAGACCATCGCGGCCAGTGGCCTCGAATCCCTGCACCGGCGGATGCGCTGGGCGGACGCCACCGGAGACCACCCCCTCGACGCCGCGTTCGCATCCGACGAGCAGGCTGAGCCGATGGGGTCCGAGACCTTCCGTGGCGAGGGCACGCCCGATCGCGTGCTGACCGTGCCGTATGCCGGTGAGCGCCTCTCGGGGGACGCGCTGCGCCG
>NZ_JBFULD010000368.1:0-3881 GCF_056400505.1 Terrabacter sp. P5_B1 | reverse complement strand
GGCGTGGGCGGCGAGAGGCGGACGAGGACGACCGCCTTGCCGTATGCAGCGGGCACGAGTCGGCGCACGGCCTCGGCGAGCGCGGGGGAGCCTCCCCGCCCCACGATGCCGGCCGGGGGCCCGCCCGGGTTGGCGACTCCAGAGGGCCGCATGCCTCCATGTAACCAGTGCGGACGACCGCGGGGGCCGGATCGTCAGGCGGTGGGGGTGATCCGCACGACGACGCGGTTGCTGTTGCCGCGTCGCACGACCCACTCGATGGCCATGAAGATGTGGAACTCGATGCCGTACTTGCGCGCGAGCCGGCGGTTGACCGCCTCGGACGCGGCGGAGTCGGTGATGATCTCGGCACGGCCCTCAACGACCGGGGCGCCCGGGTCCACGTTGCCGCGGCGGTCGCACGGCTGGACCGTGACGCGCGGGTCCTCACGCAGGCGCTTGAGCTTGCCGGTCCCCTCGGGGGTGCTGACGATGGCGGCGCCGGCGTCGGGAAGCACCCACACGGGAGTCGCGACCGGCTCGCCCGAGCGGCGGTAGGTCGTCAGCAGCACGAAGCGTTCGCCGCCGAGATTGTGCAGTGTTGGTGCTTGGGTCATGGCGGTCACCTACCCGTTTGGGCGCGCAACGCCTGCGACGTCTCACCCCGTGGCTACGATCGGGCGGGTGAGCGCCAAGCCCGCTGTCATCGCAGCGCCCAGCCCGTCGAGCCCGTCCGGGGTGCGGGAGGTGCGCGTCTCGAGTCCCGACCGGGTGCTGTGGCCCGCGGCCGGGATGGCCGACGGCAAGCCGGTCACGAAGCTCGACGTGGCGCACTACCTCGTCGCGGTTGCCGACCCGATGCTGCGGGCGCTGGGCGACCGGCCGGTGACGCTGCAGCGTTTCCCGGAGGGCATCGAGGGCGAGGAGTTCTTCTCCAAGAACCCGCCCAAGGGCGTGCCCGAGGGGACGCGCACCGTCATGTGCACCTATCCGTCCGGGCGCAAGCACCCGCAGCTCGTCATCGACGAGATCGCCGATGCCGTGTGGGCGGCGCAGATGAACACCATCACCTTCCACCCGTGGCCGGTGCGGACGGCGGACGTCAACAACCCCGACGAGCTGCGCATCGACCTCGACCCGCAGCCGGGCCGGGGGTTCAAGGACGCCGTCGAGGCTGCCCTCGCCCTGCGCGAGGTGATGTCCGAGATCGGGCTCACCGCGTGGGCCAAGACCTCCGGCAACCGCGGCGTGCACGTCTATGCCCGGGTCGCGCCGACGCACGAGTTCCTCGACGTCCGGCACGGCGTCATCGGCATCGCGCGCGAGCTCGAGCGCCGGCTGCCCGACCTCGTCACGACGTCGTGGTGGAAGGAGGAGCGCGGCGACAAGGTCTTCGTCGACTTCAACCAGGCGTGCCGCGACCGGACCATCGCGTCCGC
The DNA here is from genome assembly GCF_056400505.1 of Terrabacter sp. P5_B1. Lineage (NCBI taxonomy): Bacteria > Bacillati > Actinomycetota > Actinomycetes > Micrococcales > Intrasporangiaceae > Terrabacter > Terrabacter sp. P5_B1. The sequence continues at coordinate 2,463 of NZ_JBFULD010000368.1, read as the reverse complement.
CTACTCACCCCGTCCGCTGCCGGGTGCGCCCGTGTCGACGCCGGTCACCTGGGAGGAGCTCGGGTCGGTCGACGCCAAGGAGCTCACGGTGCGCACGGTGCCGGAGCTCGTCGCCTCGCGCGGGGATGCGTGGGCCGGCATCGACGACGAGATCGGCGACGTCGCTGCGGCAATCGCCCTGTGGGACAAGGACGTCAGCGAGCGCGGCCTCGGCGAGCTGAACTTTCCTCCGGACTACCCCAAGATGCCGGGCGAGCCGCCGCGCGTGCAGCCGAGCAAGCGACGGACCGACAAGGCCGACGGGGATTACATGGCTCCCAAGGCCGAGCGCGACGCCGACCTCCGCACGACGTGGGGTATGCCGGTCGTCCCTCCTGTGTCGCCGATGCTCGCCAAGCCGGTCAAGGACTTCTCGGCCGTCAAGGTCGACGTGCTCTACGAGCCGAAGTGGGACGGCTTCCGGTCGATCATCTACCGGTCCGGCGACCTCGTCGAGATCGGGTCGCGCAACGAGAAGCCGATGACGCGCTACTTCCCCGACGTCGTCGAGGCCGTGCTCGCGAACTTCCCGGAGAAGTGCGTCATCGACGGCGAGATCGTCCTCGTGTCACCGTCGTCGGGCGACCGCCTCGACTTCGACCTGCTCCAGCAGCGCATCCACCCGGCCGCGTCACGGGTCAAGAAGCTCGCCGCCGAGACGCCGGCCTCGTTCGTCGCCTTCGACCTGCTCGCCCTCGGCGAGGAGTCCTACCTGGACAAGCCCTTCGCCGAGCGTCGCGCCGCTCTGGAGAGGGCGCTTGCCAAAGCTCAGTCGCCGATCCACCTGACCGCGGCGACGGCCGACCGCGACGTCGCCAAGGGCTGGTTCACCCAGTTCGAGGGCGCCGGTCTCGACGGCGTCATCGCCAAGCCCGTCGACATCGCCTACGAGCCCGACAAGCGCCTGATGTTCAAGGTCAAGCACGAGCGCACCGCCGACTGCGTCGTCGCGGGCTACCGGGTGCACAAGAGCGGACCCGACGCGATCGGCTCGCTGCTGCTCGGGCTCTACGGCGACGACGGGCAGCTCGCGTCGGTCGGCGTCATCGGTGCCTTCCCGATGACCCGGCGCAAGGAGCTCTTCGAGGAGCTCCAGCCGCTCGTGGCGGAGTGGGACGAGCACCCTTGGAACTGGGCCGCGCCCGCGGAGGAGGCCGGCGGCGTACGCACTCCCCGGTCGTCGGAGTACTCCCGCTGGAACAACCAGAAGGACCTCTCGTTCGTGCCCCTGCGGCCCGAGCGGGTCGTCGAGGTGCGCTACGACCACATGGAGGGCGAGCGCTTCCGGCACACGGCGCAGTTCGTCCGCTGGCGCGAGGACCGCACGCCCGAGTCGTGCACCTTCGACCAGCTCGAGGAGCCGGTCAGCTACGACCTCGCCGACGTCCTTTCGGCAGGCTCCTGACCGCGTCCAATCCGCTCGATCGCCCGCAGCGACACAGGATCTCCGCTTCCATGGGGTGATGACGCAGGTGGGGCTCAGGGCCCGGCTGGGTGATGGTCTGAGGGCGCGGGCCCTCCGGGTCAGCTCGCCCAACCTCGATCCTGCGGTCCGGGTCGTCGTGGTCCTCGGGCACCTCGTTGCAGTGCTGCTCTGTCTCATGGTCGCCACCGGGTGGCGCGGGCCCGAAGTGGTCAACACGATCACCGGTGATACCTACTGGCCGTGGCAGTCCCTCATCACCGTGGTAGCACTCGGCCTGGCCACGGAGGCGGTCACGGTGGGGGCCGTCCGGTCGAGAGCGCTCGCGCGCGTGGCGCTGAGCGGGACTACGGCCGTCCTCGCTCTTCTCACCTTGGGCTCGCTCCCCGTCGGGCCTGCCCACGGATGGTTGGTCGCGCTCGGATGTGCCTGCACCGCAGTCGCGCTCGCTCTGCCCCCTGGGCGCAGCGGCCGTGAGACCGCGCGGTGCGTGCTCGTAGCAACGGTGCCGGCCATGGCGTTCACCGCTACCGTCCGGAACTCCGACGTCGACCAAGCACTCGACGCCCTCCGTGCTCGCGGCCTCGCACCCTCGGCAGCGATCCTTCTCTCGCTGCTTGCCGTCTTCGCCTTGGCGAGCTCGGTCGAGGAACAGCGCGAGCGGACCGAGCGCCTGCTGCCCTGGCGAGTGACGACAAGGGGGGTGCTCGTGGCGTCGGCCCTCAAACTGGTTCTGATGGCTGCGCTGTACCTGAACTTGACCGGTGGCTTCCTGGGCGGAGAGACCTTCTGGCGCCCCCGCCTCGACCGCCCCCTGTCGTGGATCCACGCGTCGATCGTGGCTGTGCTCATCGTGTGGGTTGCAGTGCGGAGCCGGCGGCGACCGCTGGTGGCGGGCGACTTCACGCCACGGCTCGGCGCCCTGACGCTCGTGGTAGGCGTCATGGAGGTGGCGGCGCTCGCCACGATCGTCGTCATGACGATCGTGAGTACCGTCTCGC
>NZ_JBFULD010000367.1:0-3886 GCF_056400505.1 Terrabacter sp. P5_B1 | reverse complement strand
GTCGACCCCGCCGTGCGTGAGGCGCTCGGTCGAGCCATCGAGGACCTCGACGAGACGATCCGGCGGATCCGGACCGCCATCTTCACACTGCAGAAGCCGAAGTCGTCCATGGATCCCCGAGCCGTCCTGCTGGAGGTCGTGCGGTCCTCCACGGCAGGCCTCGGCTTCGAACCGACGCTGCGGCTCGAGGGGCCGGTGGCGACCGTGCTCGACCCTCCGCTGCTCCACGACGTCACAGCCGTGCTGCGAGAGTCGCTGACCAACGTCGTCAAGCATGCGAGCTGCTCGGCCGTCGACGTCCACGTGGTCGTGACCCCCACTGTCGTCACGGTCGAGGTCATCGACGACGGGTCCGCACCGGTGCCGAAGAGCGCCGCACCCGGTGGACGCCCCCACCGGGGCCTCGACAACCTGGCGAGCCGGGCGCGGGCCCGAAACGGTGAGTGCACGCTGACCACGGACGCGAGGGGAACGGTGCTGTCATGGAGCGCACGGCCGGGGAGGTGACGACGCCGATCACCGTCTTCCTGCTCGACGACCACGAGATCGTCAGGCGCGGGCTCGTCGACCTGCTCGAGTCGCACGACGACTTCCGGGTCGTCGGCGAGGCCGGGACCGCCGCCGAGGCGCTGCGGCGCATCCCCACGCTCTCGCCACAGGTCGCCCTGCTCGATGCTCGGCTGCCCGACGGGAGCGGCATCGACGTCTGCCGAGAAGTGCAGGTCAGCAGCCCCGGCACCCGCTGCCTCATCCTCACCTCCTACGACGACGACGACGCCCTGTTCGCCGCGGTCATGGCCGGCGCTGCGGGCTACCTGCTCAAGCAGATCCGTGGGCCCTCCCTGACCGAGGCCGTCGCCCACGTCGCCGCCGGGCACTCCCTCATCGACCCGGCCCTCGTCGAGCGGCTGCTGGAGCGCATCCGCCGCCCCGACACCGACCTGTCCTCCGGCTGGCGTGACAGTCATGGCCGCGGCAACGACAGCCACGGACGCCCGGGCCACGGCGGCCGTCCGGGCCACCAGGGACACGACGGCCGGGCGGACCCCTGGCCGGGCGCCCACTCCCTCACCGACCGCGAGCAGGAGATCCTCGACCTCATCGCGGAGGGCCTCACGAACCGCCAGATCGGCGCCCAGCTGCACCTGGCCGAGAAGACCGTCAAGAACTACGTCTCCGGGCTGCTCGCCAAGCTCGGCTTCGAGCGACGCACCCAGGCGGCTGTGTACGGCGCCCAGCACGCCGCCGAACCCGTCGACGGCCGGGGACGCCCGACACGGCATACGCCAGCAGACTCTCTGTAACGCACCGCCCTGAACAGCGATGATGGGAGTGGGACGGCACCCGATCCCCCGAGCGGGTGCCGTCTCGCCGTCCGCGGAGGCTCCGCGGCACGCGAGTCGACGCCATCGCCGCCCCTGACTGGTTGAAGAGCGACGATGCCGCCACCTGCCCAGTACCCACCGGGGCCCAGTCGAACGGTCTGATCTCATCGAGCCGTCCTGGCTGCACGAGCTGACCTGGCGCGCTCGTCCCCGTGCGCCCACGGCTTGCCGCCGCCTCGCAGTTCGTCCCGGTTCACCCCTCGTGGGTGACCGCGCCACACGCCGGCGCGCGGACGATGGGACCGTGACCCCGGTCACCACGAGCCTGGTCGTCCTCGGGGCACGGTCGCCCTCTTCGTCTRGAACCGCCTGCCCGTGGGTGCGGTGGCTGTCCTGTGCTGCCTCACGCTGCACGCGACCGGCCTCGTGGACGTGAGCACCGCGCTCTCCGGCAACGGCCGCCCCTACCTGCTGCTCGTCGCGCTCTTTGCCCTCACCGCCGTCGTGGGGCAGGTGATCAGCAACACGGCGACGGTGCTCATCGTCGTGCCGATCGCCGTCGCGGCGGCCCAGGAGAAAGGGGTCTCGGTGCAGCCGGTGCTCATGCCCGTGGCCGTCGCCGGAGCCTCGTCCCTGGTCACACCCATCGCCACCCCGGGCAACACGATGATCATGGGTCCCGGCGCCTACCGCTTCGGCGACTACTGGCGACTCGGCCTGCTGGTCATGCTGGTGTGGCTGGTCGTCGCCGTCGTGGTGATCCCTCTCGCGCGGCCGTTCTGACGGCTTCCGACTCGGCGGCGTGCTGGCGACGCCGCTCGGGAACCGCGGTCCTCAGTCCGGGAGCCGGCGCAGCTCGAGCAGCGTGAACCCGAGGTCCTGGAAGCGGTCGAGGATGCCGTGCAGGTGCGGAGCGTCGACGACGTCGCCGAACATGACCGAACCGGTGGTGCCGGTCGCGACGGTCGACTCCTCCAGCTCCGGGAACGCAGCGCGGGCGACGTCGGGGATCTGTTCGACCAGGATGAACTCGTAGCGCACGCCGCCCCTCCCTGCGTCGATCCGATGCCGAGGCTCCTGTCTCGATCGTGCCGCGCCTGCCCTGCCCGGGCGTCACCCCGGGCGGGTGAGCCGTGCGTCACAGGAGGCCCAGACGGCGCGCGGCGGCCACGGCATCGCGCCGGGACCCCACCCCGAGCTTCTGGAAGAGCGATCGCAGCTGGGTCTTGACCGTGTTGCGGCTCACGGCCCGGGCCGCGGCGATCTCGGCGACGGTGAGCAGGGAGGGCAGCTCGCGCAGCAGACTCAGCTCACGCCCGCTGAGGGCCACGTCGAGGACCGTACCGACCCGCACCTCCCCGATCGCACGCCCGTGTGCGCGCAGCTCGAGGACGAACGGCTCCAGCGCGCCGAAGCGGCCGGCGCCGGCCGTCAGGATGTCGGTGACTTCGGGTGCGACCTCGAGCACTAGGCGGAGGGCGCGTTGGGGCGCGGCCCGGGTCAGGGCGACGACGAGCTCCTCGTGGGCGACGGTCGGCTGGCCGTTGCGCTGGGCTGCCACCGCAGCGACGAGGTGCGCGGTGAGGGACACGCGCAGGGTGGACATCGAGGGGTCGGCCCCGAGGATCCGGGCAACCGCCGTCCGCGCCGCGGCATCGTCCCCGGCGTGCAGGTGGCGCAGACCCGCCATCGCCGCGACGTCGGCGTCCGCCCCGGGCAGGCCCGAGCACAGCTGCTCGACCTCGAGCGCGAGCCGGGGGAAGCCTGCCTGCAAGACGATCCGGTGGGCCCGGGACAGCTCCGCGACTGCCATGTGGGGAGTCATCGTCAGCTGCGCCACGGTGCCGGCACCTGCCATGACCTTGGCCGCAACGTCCTGTCGGGTCCCCGGCTGGTCGCCCGCCTCGACGAGGTCGAGGTTGGCGTCGAGCATCCGGGCCAGGCGCCCCAGCTGCTCCAGACCGCGAGCAGCCGTCGACATCCCGTCGGAGGCCCTGCCCGCCGCCGTATCGGTCAGCGCAGCGCCAGTCGTCGACGTGACCGCTGTCAGCAGCTCGAGCGCGGCCCGGTTGCGCTCACGCGCGGTGGCGTCGTCGAGGAGGTTGAAGGCCCCCCAACCGGCGAAGACGAGGGCGGGAACCAGCCGGGGTGCCCCCATCCACGGCGTCCCGCGCGCGTCGGCAAGGACATGCTCGGACCACGCCATCATGTCGACGAGGTCCTCCCGGCCCGCAGCCACGGAGGCCAGCCCCACCATGGCCTGCAGCGCCGGCAGCGGGTGGCCGGCCCTGCGCGCTGTCCGGAGGGCCGACCGGTAGGCGGCCCCCGCCTCGTCGAGACGCCCGGCACCGAGGAGGACGTCGCCGCTCGTCAGCTCGTCGAGCAGCGTCAGGTCGGTCTGGGCATGGGGCACCCGGCCGGCCGACAGCCCCTGGTCCGGCAGGTTCCGCACCGTGACGGCGTCGGACGGCAGGTCGCCCCCGACCGGCGGCAAGGTGCTGCTCGCGGGCGCCGACTCCTCGGACCAGGCCGTGAGGGTCGAGCTCAGCTCGGCGGCGAGC
>NZ_JBFULD010000366.1:0-3912 GCF_056400505.1 Terrabacter sp. P5_B1 | reverse complement strand
CACCGCGCCCGACGTGACGGTCTCGCCGACCTTGGCCGTGAGGCCCGACACGACGCCGGCCTTGTGGGCGGTGATCGGCTGCTCCATCTTCATCGCCTCGAGGACGATGACGAGGTCGCCCGCCGCGACGGTCGCGCCCTCCTCGACGGCGAGCTTGACGATGGTGCCCTGCATCGGGGCGGTCAGCGAGTCGCCGGAGGCGGCGCCCCCGGACTTGCCGCCGCCGGACCGCTTGGGCGCCTTCTTCTTCGCCGCGGCCACCCCGCCGCCACCGCCGAGGGAGAGGCCGCCCGGGAGCGAGACCTCGAGCCGCTTGCCACCGACCTCGACGACGACGGTCTGGCGCTCCTCGGCCTCGTCCTCGTCGGCAGCGCCGCCCGGCCCTGCGGCATACGGCTCGATGGTGTTCTCGAACTCGGTCTCGATCCAGCGGGTGTGGATCGAGAAGGGCTTGCCGTCCGCCGGCGCGAAGGCCGGGTCGGCCACGACCGCACGGTGGAACGGGACGACGGTCGGCATGCCCTCGATGGTCAGCTCGGCCAGGGCGCGGCGGGCGCGCTCGATGGCCTGCTCGCGGGTGCGTCCGGTGATGACGAGCTTGGCGATCATCGAGTCGAACGCCCCGGCGACGGTGTCGCCCTCGACGATGCCGGCGTCCCAGCGCACGCCCGGGCCGTGAGGCACGACCATGCGGCTCACGGTGCCCGGTGCGGGCAGGAAGCCGCGGCCGGCGTCCTCGCCGTTGATCCGGAACTCGATGGAGTGCGCGTGCGGCTCGGGGTCGCCGTAGTCGAGGGACTCGCCGTTCGCGATGCGGAACTGCTCGCGCACGAGGTCGATGCCGGTGACCTCCTCGGTCACGGGGTGCTCGACCTGCAGGCGCGTGTTGACCTCGAGGAAGCTGATGTCGCCGGCTGGCCCGACGAGGAACTCGCACGTGCCGGCGCCGACGTAGCCGGCCCCCTTGAGGATGGCCTTGCTGGCGCGCAGCAGCTCGGTGTGCTGCTCCTCGGTGAGGAAAGGCGCGGGTGCCTCCTCGACGAGCTTCTGGTTGCGGCGCTGGAGCGAGCAGTCGCGGGTCGAGACGACGACGACGTTGCCGTGCTGGTCGGCCAGGCACTGGGTCTCGACGTGGCGCGGGTGGTCGAGGAAGCGCTCGACGAAGCACTCGCCGCGACCGAAGGCCGTCACGGCCTCGCGCACCGCCGACTCGTAGAGGTCGGGGATCTCCTCCATGGCGCGCGCGACCTTGAGGCCGCGGCCGCCGCCGCCGTAGGCCGCCTTGATCGCCACCGGGAGGCCGTGCTCCTTCGCGAACTCCACCACCTCGTCGGCGCCGGAGACCGGGTCCTTCGTGCCGGGCACCAGCGGGGCGCCGGCCTTCGTCGCGATGTGCCGCGCCTTGACCTTGTCGCCGAGGGAGTCGATCGCCTCGGGTCCGGGGCCGATCCAGATGAGGCCCGCGTCGAGCACGGCCTGGGCGAAGGACGCGTTCTCGGCCAGGAAGCCGTAGCCGGGGTGGACCGCGTCGGCGCCGGACCGGCGGGCGATGTCGAGCAGCTTCTCCTGCACGAGGTAGCTCTCACCGGGAGTCGAACCCCCGAGGGCGTACGCCTCGTCGGCGACCTTGACGTGCAAGGCATCCCGGTCCGGCTCGGCGTAGACCGCCACCGAGGCGATCCCGCTGTCCGTGCACGCCCGCGCGATGCGGACGGCGATCTCACCACGGTTTGCGATCAGGACCTTGCTGATGGATGGCATGGCTCGGACTCTATCGGGCCGAAGTCGCGTCGCCCCTGTGACCTCAGGCGTATTCCCGGTCGTCTCAGAGTGAGGTCCGGCACATCGCCGGTGCGGGCGCCGACCTAGCGTGAGTGGCATGACGACACACCAGTCAGCACCCACGCTCGCTCTCGGCCACGCCTCCACCCCCGGCCTGGCCATCCCGCAGATCGGTTTCGGTGTCTGGGAGGTCCCGGACGTGGACGTCGACGCCGCGTTCGGCCGCGCCCTCGAGGTCGGCTACCGGCACATAGACACGGCGCGCATCTACGGCAACGAGGAGGGCGTCGGCCGTGTCCTGGGCCGCGACGACGTCGACCGCGACGACGTGTTCGTCACCACGAAGGTCTGGAACGACGACCACACGAACGTCCCGGCCGCGTTCGACGCCTCGATGAAGCGCCTCGGGATCGACGCCCTCGACCTCTACCTCATCCACTGGCCGGCGCCGCAGCAGGACGCCTACGTCGACGCGTGGAAGGCGATGCTCGACCTCCAGCGCGAGGGGCGGGTCAGCTCCGTCGGGGTCTGCAACTTCCAGGTGCCGCACCTGCAGCGACTGCTCGACGAGACCGGCGTGCTGCCCTCGGTCAACCAGATCGAGCTGAGCCCCTACCTCCAGCAGCGCGAGCTGCGTGCCTTCCATGCCGAGCACGGCATCGTCACGGAGGCCTGGAGCCCGCTGGCCGTCCGCGCCGGCCTGCTCGACGACCCGGTCGTCGCGCAGCTCGCCGCCAAGCACGAGGTCACGCCCGCCCAGCTCGTCCTGCGCTGGCACGTCGAGCTCGGCAACGTCGTGCTGACGCGGTCGGTCACCCCGGCGCGGATCGCCGAGAACGTCGAGATCTTCGGTTTCGCCCTCGGCGACGACGACCTCGAGGCACTCGCCGGGCTCGACCGCGGCACCCGCACCGGACCCGACCCGGACACCTTCGGCTGAGCCGCCTGACCTGACCCGGTCGCGTCCGAGCCACTAGATTGGCGGGCATGGGACTGTTCTCGCGCAAGGGCAAGGACGACACCTCCGTGCCGACGGACGCGACCGCGGTCGCCGAGCTCGAGGCCGCCGAGGGCGACGACGCGCTGACCCCCGACTTCACGGGCCGGCCCGTCGCCAACCCGCTCGGCGACGACGAGCGGGCCCGCATCGCCACCGCCCTCGAGCACGCGGCTGCTGAGGGCGTGGACGTCGACGACCTCTCGTCCATCGGGTCCCACTACGACGCGGCCTACCGCCGGTGGTCCGACGAAGGCGGGTCGGGTGAGGGCCCCGACGTCATCGTCGAGACGTTTGCCGTGGCCATCGGCGAGTACCTCGCCCGCCACAGCGCCCGGGACTGGGCAGTCGTCACCGACGTGTTCGGCACCGACCTGGGGCTGGTTGCGGCGCGAGCCGACACGGTGGTCGTGCCGCACAACCTCGTCGGCGCCCGGTGGATGCGCGGTGAGACCGGATGGGTGCCGGGCGTCGTCTCGCACCTCGTCAGCATCCGCCCGCGCTCGCGCTGATCCGGCCCCTAGGATCGCGGGCATGGACAACGCTGCCCACGGCGGGCTGGACCGGCGCAGCAAGCGCGACCTCGAGGAGGGCATCCAGCGCGACTTCACGCGCAAGATGTCCTACGGCGACTACCTCCGCCTCGACACGCTGCTCAGCGCGCAGCAGCCGCTGAGCGAGCCGCCGCAGCACGACGAGCTGCTCTTCATCATCCAGCACCAGACCTCCGAGCTGTGGCTCAAGCTGCTGATCCACGAGCTGCGCTCGGCCAGGAACCTGCTCCGCGACGACCAGCTGGGCCCGGCCCTGAAACGGCTCGCCCGGGTCAAGCACATCCAGCACACGCTCACGGACCAGTGGTCGGTGCTCGCGACGCTGACGCCGAGCGAGTACGCCGAGATCCGGCCGTTCCTCGCCACGAGCTCGGGCTTCCAGTCGGCGCAGTACCGCGAGGTCGAGTTCCTGCTCGGCAACAAGAACGCCGACATGGTGGCGGTCTTCGCGCACGACGAGGGCGCCCGCACCGCGCTGGACGCGCTCCTGCGCGAGCCGAGCCTCTACGACGAGTTCCTCGCCTACCTCGCTCGCCGTGGGTATGCCGTGCCGCCGGCCCTCCTGGACCGCGACTGGAC
>NZ_JBFULD010000365.1:0-3922 GCF_056400505.1 Terrabacter sp. P5_B1 | reverse complement strand
GACCGGGGGTGGGGGTCGACGCCATCGGGAGCCCGGACGAGATCAGGCCCGGGCCGTGCAGCGGGGCGAAGGTCTGTCAGAGACCGAGTAGGCCGTTGAGCAGCGTGGCCAGACCGGTGATGCCGTTGCCGTCGAGCAGGCCGGCGACCGCGCACAGCAGGTTGCCGAGCAGGTTGCCGGGTCCGCTCTGGGCGGTGATGTTGAGGTGAATGGCGTTGAGGTCGACCACCAGGCCGAGCAGGTCGAGGTGCAGGGGGCCCAGGTCAAGCGTCAGGATCTTGCAGCTGCCCGCGGCTGCGGCGTTCTGAACGGTGGTCGTGACCGTCTGCGCAGGCACCTGGGTGACGGCGCCCGTCGCTGACGTGACCGCGCCGGTGACGACGCCGGTGACAGCCAGCGTGCCGTTCTGGTTGCTGAAGCCGGTCGGGGTGAAGAGCCCGTTGAACGTCCCGAGCGCGCCGAGGTCCTTGGTGAGCGTTGCGGGCGCGATGCTCGCACGTGGGGTGGCTGCGGTCGGGGCCGCCGTCGTGGCCGTGGTCGGGGCGGCGGTGGGCGCAGCCGAGGCGGACATAGCGGGCACGAGGCCGAGGGCCGCGGTCGTGGCGAGGGTGGCTCCGGCCGCGCACAGCCTGGTGGTGAGTTTCATCAGGGTGACTCCTTGATCGGGTGGGCGGCCTGGTGGGCCGTCGGTCACCCGTGAAGAGTCCGTGGCGGGTCCGACATGACGTGCCACCCCCGTCCGATCCCGCCCGTCTGCCGGAGCGATCGGCGCTCGTGAGCACGCGGGCGCCGAGGGATGTCGGGAGATGTCCGCTCGGTCCCGCGTCATCCAGTCCGGGTGGAGGCGTCCGCCCTCCGTCAGGACCCGAGCACGCTCCGATGGGTCATGTCGTAGGCGGCCAGGACGTCGAGCAGCAGCTCCCCGGCCTTCGTCGTGATGCTCAGGCGCTCCTCAGGGACCGCTGCCTCCAGCACCTCGAGCATGAGCTCGTGGTGGACGCGGCAGACGTCGAGCAGGCTGATCCCGGCGGCGAATGCACGGCGCCCGAGCCCGTAGGCGGACTCGCGAGCGGCCTCGTCGCGACGCGGCAGGAACCGCAGCAAGGTGGTGCGGTAGTCCCGCGTGAGGTCTTCCAGCGGCGACCTGGTGCCGGGCGCGCTCATCGGGGCCCCCCGCGCCCCGGTGTCGGCCGCCCGGCTGGGCCGGCCGACACCTGGTCGGCCAGCAGCCGCAGGCCCTCCTCCAGGTCGAGCGCCGTCGGGACGTGGCCGGTGCCCATCCCGAGCCGCACCATGGTGAAGGCGACCTCGGGCTGGATGCCGACGACGACCGTGAGCGCGCCGCGCAGGCGTGCCATCTCGGCGATCCGCCGCAAGGTCAACGCGGCGAACGAGTCGATGACGTCCAGGGCGGCGACGTCGATGATGACGCCGCGAGACCGGTGCTCGCCGATCTGGTCGACGAGGTCGTGCTCGAAGCGGACCAGCTCGGAGTCGTCGAGGGCAGTGTGGACCGATGCGATCAGGGTCGAACCCTGCCGCAGGATGGACACCAGTGCCGGTCCGCCGTTCACGAGCTCGTGCTGCCCTCCCTCCTGGTCACGGTGTAGCCGAGGAGCCGCTCGGCCTCTTCGAGGCCGCCCTGCAGGTCGCCGATCGTGTTCATCTTGCTCAGGTCGACCCCGATGGTGACGAGCGTCTGGGCGATCTTCGGGGACAGCCCGGTGATGATGACGCTCGCCCCCATGAGGCGTGACGCGTCCACGGTCTGCACGAGGTGGTTGGCCACCGCTTCGTCGACGTCGGGCGAGCCGGTGATGTCCATGACGACGACCTTGGCGCGGTGCTTGCGTATGCCGGTCAGCAGCTGTTCGGTCAGCTGCTTGGCCCGCTCGCTGTCGAGCACTCCTATGATGGGCAGGATGAGCAGGCGCTCACGCACGGGCAGCACCGGCGTCGACAGCTCGCGGATCGCGTCCTGCTGCTGACGGATCACCCGCTCGCGCTCGTCGACGAAGCTCACGGCCACCGTGTTGGCGATGCGGTTGGCCGCGGGCTCGTAGGCGTCGAGCACCTCGTTGAGCAGGGCGAAGTCGCGCTGGTACTTCTCGAACAGCGACCGGGCCAGCACGTCACGCAGGAGCAGCACRATGCCGACCACCTCATGCGTCTCGACGCCACGGGGGATGATCCGCTCGGACAGGTCCCGGGCGTAGTGCTGCAGGGCCTCGACGCTGCCGGTCTCGAGGACCTCGACGTAGTTGTCGTAGACCGACGTGGTCTCGGCAGCCATCTCCTGAGGCGTCATCGCCGTCAGCAGATGCGCCTGCTGGATCCGCTCGGCCCAGTCCCGTCGCAGCCGGGTGCGGTGCTCGCGCAGGTGGGACACCAGCTGTGAGAGCAGGTGCTCCCCGACCTCCGGGTGGCCCGGCTGGCCACTGGGTCGCGGAGCGAGCTCCGGACGGTCCTCGGTTCGGTCATCCATCATTCGTCCTCTCCCATTTGGTCATCGTGACGGTGGTGCCGTGGCCGGGTTCGCTGGCGATGGCGAACTCGTCCATGAGCCGGCGCACCCCGGGCAGGCCCAGGCCGAGTCCGCCGTACGTGCTGAAACCGTCGCCGAGCGCCCGCTCCACGTCCGGGATGCCCGGGCCGCCGTCGCGGGCCACGATCTGGATGCCGCGTCGCCGCGCGTCGAGCAGCTCGACCACCACCTCGCCCGAGCCGGCGAACCGGACGATGTTGCGGCACACCTCGGACACGGCGGTCGCGATGACCGTGAGGTCGGTGGGGCTGAACCGAAGACGGGTGGCGAGCTCGCGTGCGGCGCCACGGGCGGCGACGATGTCGGAGTCCCCGGTGACGGGGATGCGGAGGCTGCCGTCGTGCTGCTGCCCCCGATCGAGCAGGGGCTGGCTGAGACGGGCGCACGGCTCGCACTCGAGGAGGTGCTGGGCGGCTCGTACCTCCCGCTGGCGCCGCTGGTCGCCGCCGCTCAGGGCGATGAGAACGGGCCGGCAGCGGTCGGTCGGCGGTTCGACCCGCTCGACGGCGAGGAGGTACTCCACCCGCAGGCGAGCCCGGGTGCGGTTCAGCTGCGCGGCCACGGCTCCGGCGGTGCTTCCCTGCTGCTCGGCGAGCGTGCGCGTGTCCGTGCCCGCGACCTCGTGGTCGAGCAGGGTGCGGCGCTCGCGATCGCTCAACCGGGCGAGGGCGGTGGCCATGGCCGACTGCTCCTCGTCGAGGACCACCTGGGTCTCGGGAGGGTCCGGCGTGCTGAGGTCGAGGGCGCGGTGCTGGTTGCGGCTTCGCCGGTCGGCATCGCGCCACATGCTGGCCACGACGTTGCGGGCCGTCACGATGGCGTACGGCTCGAGCATGCCGGGCTCGATCGTGGCAGACGCGGCGAGCACACGGGTCAGCGTCTCCTGGACGAGGTCCTCCGCCCCCGGGTGAGCACCGACCCGGGCGCCGACGATGCGGCGGACCATGGGCAACAGGTCCGCGACGTCATCCGCGCTGTGGCCGGGCGGTGGCCCGGCGCGCTCGGCTGCGCTCACTGCGTGCACGTACCCACAAGGGCAGCCGCCACGTCATCCCCGTGGCTCGGCGGCGTCGTCTCTGGTGACCCCGTCCGCATGACGGGTTCTGAAGGGAAGGGAGCGACATGAGTCTGCTGACGATCGCCGTCCTCGGGGCTGGGCTGCTGTTGATGCTGGCGCTCCAGCGCCTCGAGGCCTGGCTGGGGAGGTCGACGGCGCCAGGCCTTGCGGGAGCGGCCGCGACRCCCCGATCCTTGGGGCGTGGACCGCGCCCACGAGATGAAGGCCCTGGACGATGTCCGGCTGAGGCTGCAGGAGCACTTCCCCCAGCTGGATGCCGACGTCGTCGAGGCGGCAGTGCGGCTGGCCCACTCCGAGGC
>NZ_JBFULD010000364.1:0-3962 GCF_056400505.1 Terrabacter sp. P5_B1 | reverse complement strand
GCCCGTGGCAGAACGGCAAGGTGGAACGGTTCAACCGAACCCTGGCCACCGAGTGGGCCTACCGGCAAGTCTTCACCAGCAACGCCGAGCGATCCGCAGCCCTTGCCCCCTGGCTCCAGGAGTACAACACTCGACGACGCCACACCGCGCTCAAGGGACTCCCACCCGTCAGCCGTCTGTCACCAACGTCATGACCGAGTACAGCTAGTCGGCAGGGGAGCAGCCAGCGCTCGCCCGTGCCCGGTTGCGCCTCTTCCGAGAGTCCTCACGTCGTGGGCAGCAGCACTCGCACGTTGGGCAGCGAGTTGAGGGACGGGCGGCCGAGGCCGGCGCGGCGGGCAGAAATGTCGTCCGGGCGCGCGCTGCGGGGACGGTCGTACGGCACGGCCCTCACCTCGAACTCCTGGATGCGGGCCGGCTGGACGGCCGTGAGGTGCACCATGCAGACGAGCTCGCCACGCTCCCCGGGAATGGTCCAGGTCACGTCGGCGGGCGTCGCGGCCGACGTGACGTCGGCCATGGGCCGCTGAGCGGCGAGCGGTCCGACCTGCTCCACCATCTCCTCGATCGCCCGGCGGCGCTCGGCCAAGGGCCGGTCGAAGTCGATGTTCTTGGCGAAGATCTGCGCAGCCAGTCCGTCATCCCACTGACGCACGAGCGACTCAGCGCTCGCCCGCAGCTCGACCGTCTCGGGCCACAGGGTGATGGTCCTCGCGGCGGTGTCGTGCCGGTCCAACAGCAAGTAGAGCGCGTCTCGGGTCAAGGCGACGGGATTGCCCCGGTGACTGTTCGTCAGAGTGACGAGGGCGTGCCCTGAGTCACGGTGCCAGCACATATAGAGCGTGAACCCGGGCAGTCCACCGGCGTGGGAGACCACAGTGCCCCGGTGCAGATCCTGCAGCACCATGAGGCCCAGGGCGTAGCCGGAGACCATCATCCGCGTCGTGCCGTCTGGTTGGGCGGTCATCGAGGGCAGGTCGAGCGCGTGAAGGCGCTGCAGCTCACGGCGAGACGCCCGGCTGAGAACCTCAGGAGCACCGTCCGCATGCTCCGTCCCGTTGGGACTGCGGAATGCGGCTCCGAGCCACGTCACCCAGCGTGCAAGGTCGCGCACCGAGCTCTGGAGGCCACCCGCCGCGGCGAACGCGCCAGACGCGACCGGCGGGAAGGGCACCCACGCACCGGCTGAGTCCAGCGAGTACCCGATACCGCGGGCGAACGTGCCTGCTTCGGGAGCGGCGTTGTCGAACCACGTCGACGTGAGCCCCAGCGGCACGAGCACCTCGTCGCGGACGAACTCCTCGATCGGCCGCCCGGCGGCACGACCCACCGCCAGGCCCGCCAAGGTGAATCCGAGGTTGGAGTACTCGTACACCGAACCGGGGGCGTTGCTGTACCGAAGCCCTTTCGACACCTGCACGAGGAGCTCGTCGATGGGAGCGTCGATGAACGGGTCGACCCATGAGTTGTCCTCGGTGAGACCACCGCTCATGCTGAACAGCATCCGCAGGGTGGGCGGTTCGTACGGATCGTCAGGGGTGCCGCCACCAGGGAACTCAGGGAAGAAGTCGCTGATGGGCGCATCGAGGTCGAGGATGCCTTGGTCGCGTGCGACCAGGGCTGCACAGGCCACGAAGCTCTTCGTCATGGAGGCAATCGGAAAGACGGTGTCCGCGTCCGGCACCAGGCCGTCGTCGTCGACCACGCCGAACCCGCGTGAGTGCAGGAGCCCTTCAGGGCCGACGAGGCCGTAGACCAGGCCCTTGGACTGCCCGGCCGCCGGGTAGCTGGCGAAGAGCGCATCGAGCTCCTGCTCCACGGGTACCAACTGGTGTTCACTCGACATGGCGCCTCGCGTTTCGTGTCGTTCCGTCGCCGTCACCGGGCGGTCGCAGCCCTGATCACGGTAGGGGCGCCCGTTGGCACCTGGAACTGTCCGCTTGAACTATTTACCGGTCACGGAATTGTCGGTGTAGACAATTTCCGTGTTGAAGCCCAGTCCTAGGGTGCATTCAGACCCCGGCGGCTGGTCCGAGGGACGGTTGGGGACCGGGGTCGCAGAGAGATAGGAACCCCTGTGCGGCCTTCCCGTAAAGCCCTGTGCATTCCCGCGATCGGTGGCCTGCTCGCGCTGGCTGCCTGCTCCTCCGCAGCCGGCGGCAGCGGCGATCCCGCTGGCACCGGCGGTCCCGAGGCCCCGGCCGGCGGCGACCTCGTGATGGCGCGGGCCGACGAGCCGAGCAGCCTCATCCCGTCCGTGCCGACCGACAACGCCTCGATCTGGACCATGGAGGAGATCTACGACACCCTCCTCGTGCCGTCCGCGGATGGCTTGAAGCTCGAGCCCTCGCTCGCCACGAAGTGGGTGCAGTCGGCGGACAAGCTGAGTTGGACCTTCACCTTGCGGGACGGGGCCACCTTCAGCAACGGTCAGCCCGTCACCTCCGCCGACGTCAAGTTCTCGATCGACCAGAACCGCAAGCAGGATGCGCCGTTCTACTTCCTCGACGCCGTCATCAGTGACATCAAGACGCCCGACGCCAAGACCATCGTCTTCAGCACCAAGGTGCCCTGGTCGCCCCTGCCGTCGACCATGGCTCTGTTTGCCAACTCCATTGTTCCGAACAACTACGGCGGCAAGTCCGCCGAGCAGTTCGGGGCCGCGCCCATCGGTTCCGGTCCTTTCGTCTTCGACCACTGGACGAAGGGCAGCGAGCTCAAGCTGGTGAAGAACCCCAAGTACTGGGACTCGGGAAAGCCCAAGCTCGACTCGGTGACCTTCACGGTGGTCGCCGACAGCAACACCCGCTCGACGCAGCTCGCTGGCGGCCAGAGCCAGATCAACGAGTACCCGCCGTACTCGACGATCAAGGGTCTGCAGGCACAGCCGTCGGTGAAGGTCGACCCGTTCCCCTCCAGCGAGGTGGACTACTTCGGCATGAACACCAGCAAAAAGCCCCTGGACGACGTCAATGTCCGTCGGGCGATCGCGCAGGCCATCGACAAGGAGGCGATTCGGTCTGCCGTGCTGTTCGGAAACGGCCAGATCGCCACGACGTTCCTCTCACCTGCGACGTGGGGACACTCCACAGCCGCAGGACCGACCTTCGACGTCGCCGCTGCCAAGGCCACCCTGGCGAAGTCGGCCTACCCCAACGGCTTCAAGACGACGCTCGTGACCGCCGCGGGCAACCAGAACAGCAACAGCACTGCCCAGCTCATCCAGGCCAATCTGGCCAAGATCGGCATCCAGGTGACGCTGCAGACACTGGACCCCTCCGCCCTGCGCGACGCGAAGAAGGCGGGCAACTACGACATGACCCTGGGTCTTTACACCACCGACGTCAGCGATCCCGACGAGATCGCGCGCTTTGCCGGCACGAACGCAGGCGGGTCGAATTTGCTCTACACGTCCTTCAAGAGCGACGAGCTCACCAAACTGGCGGACGCAGCCAGCTCGGACGAGAACCAAGCCTCTCGGAAGAAGTCGTACGACAGGATGCAGGAGATCATCCTCGACCAGGCCCCGTACGTGCCGCTCTACTACGCCCCCTCCGTCTACTCGTACTCCAAGAAGCTGCAGGGCTTCCACCCCGGCGCGACCGGCAACTACTTCCTCAAGAACGTGTCGCTCCAGCCGTGACGAAGGATTGCGTCCCCAGTGCCGGACAAGCCCGCTCACCCGTGGTGGATGGGCGACTCGGGGAGAGAAACACATGACACGCTGGCTGACCCGCCGCCTCCTGCTGGCAGTCCCGGTGGTGTTGGGCGTCATCACCATCTCGTTCGTGCTGATGCGCCTGTCGCCGGGCGACCCGGCCCGAGCAGCGCTGGGCGACAAGGCGAACCAGGCGGCGGTCGACTCACTGCGCCACCAGTGGGGCCTGGACCAGAGCCTGTGGTCGCAGTACGTCAGCTACCTGGGCGGCGCCGTCAGGGGTGACCTCGGCCGATCTCTGTAC
>NZ_JBFULD010000363.1:0-3967 GCF_056400505.1 Terrabacter sp. P5_B1 | reverse complement strand
TCAGGTCCTGCCCTCCGGAAGGAGGGCTGTCACTGCCGACTTACTGGTCGAGCCAGACGTCGGTGAGGTCGGGCATGCCCTTGTTCGGGTTGTTGTGGACGTTCTTGACCTTCGTGCCGAAGACCGAGTTGCCCTTGTCGTTGTTGTCCGGGATGGCCAGGAGGTAGGTCTCCGTGAGCCACTTGTCCATCTTGCCCCACTCCGGACCCTGCTCGGTGATCGAGAGCTGCTGGACGCGCTTGATCTCGGCGTCGATCTTGGCGTCGGAGAAGTTGCCGAAGGTCGTGCCGCCCTGCGACAGCGCGATGGTGCCGAAGGTGGGCGGGATGATCGAGTCGGCGGACGGCCAGTCGAAGCACCAGCCACGGGGCGACTGGAGCATGTTGTACTTGCCCTTGGGGTCGCCGACGAGCTTGCGACGCTCCTTGTTCGGGGCGCCGATGTCCGTGACCTTGAAGCCGGCCTTCTCGAGCGCCTGCTTGCGGACCTGGTTCACCTTCTGCGCGGTGTCGTCGTCGTTCGTGTAGTAGTAGATGAGCTCGAACGGCTTGCTCGGACCGTAGCCGGCGTCGGCCAGCATCTTCTTGGCCATCTCCGCGTTGCCATCGCCCTGGCCGTTCATCTTGACGCCGGCAGCGGCCTCGGCCGTGTAGTCCATGTGGCCGGGGATCTGCGGCGGGATGATCGTGCTGGCGGGCGAGAACGAGTGCGTCGTCTCACCGGCGGCCTTGTGGATGGAGTCGAACGGCCACGCGACGGCGATCGCCTTGCGGATCGGCAGCGGGATCTTGCGGGCGTCCAGGTTGACCATGAGCACGCAGGAGGACGGGCCCTCCTCGAACTGGGCCTTCTTCTCGCCCTCGATCTGCGGGATGAGCGAGGAGTCGATGGCGTCCCAGTTGAGGCTCGTGGCGTCGTCGCCGTTGGAGGCGAGGATGGCCGTCTGCGTCTTGATCGTGTCGACGCCCCACTTGAAGTGGAAGCCGTCGGGGTAGTTGTGGCGCGCCGGGTCGGTGGCCGGGTCCCAGTTGGGGTTGCGCTTGAGGACGAGCTCGGTGCCGGGGGTGTACTTGTCGAACATGTACGGGCCGGTGGCGAGCGGGTGCAGCTGGTAGTCGGCCTTCTTGTCCTTCGCCTCGGGGATCGGCGTGAACTGGTTGAAGGAGACGAAGTAGGGCAGCGTCTCGAAGCGCTTCTCGAGGTGGAAGACGACGGTCTTGTCGTCGGGAGCCTCGACACCCTTCCAGTTCTTGTCGCCCTTGTAGGGGCCCTGGTAGTCGGCGCCACCCTTGAAGAACTCGCGCTGGTAGGTCGGACCGTTGGCGGCGAGGTCGGGGTCGAACGATCGCTTCGCGGCGAAGACGATGTCCGCGGCCTTGACCGGGGTGCCGTCCTCGTACTTGATCCCGTCCTTGAGCGTGAAGGTCCAGGTCAGGCCGTCCTCGGACGCCTTGCCGAGGTCGGTGGCGAGGTCCGGGACGAGCACCTGCTTGCCGTCGCGCGAGACGTACGTCGTGAGGGCGCGGTGCGTCAGCGAGAAGATGACGGCCGTGTCCTGGTAGAACTGGTCGCTCGGGTCCAGGTTGGCCGGCGTCGAGCTGTAGGGCACCGTGAGGATGCCGCCCTTCTTCGCACCGGAGATCTCCGGGGCGGGGCCCTTGGCGTTCGGGTCGAGGGCCGCACCGGCCGTGTCAACCTTGCCGCCGTTGCCGTTGCTGGCACCCGGTGTGCCGTTGTTGGCAGCCGGTGCACCACAGGCCGCGACGAAGCCGAGGGAAGCCGCGGCTCCCACGGTCAGGACTTTGGTCCAGCGCATATCTTGTTTGCTCCCTTGTGCTTGTCCCGGCGTTTTTGCCGAGAACATCTGGTGACCGCGACCCGGTGGGGTCAGCGGCGGCTGGTGGGGTCGAACGCGTCGCGGATCGAGTCGCCGAGCAGGCTGAGGGCCAGCACGAGCAGCGACAGGCCGATGACCGAGGGCCATAGCCACAGCGGATACGTCGAGAAGAGGTTCTGCGCGTCGGCGATGGTGCGACCCCAGGAGGCCGTCGGCTCGACCAGGCCGGCGCCGAGGTAGCTCAACGTGGCCTCGTAGGTGATGTAGGCGGGGACGGCGATCGAGGCGGAGACGATGATCGGGCCGACGAGGTTGGGCAGGATCTCGCGGAAGAGGATCGAGCGGGTCGGGACGCCGATGGCGCGTGCCGCCTGGACGAACTCCCGCTCACGCAGGCTCTTGACCTCACCGCGTACGAGTCGCGCCAGGCCCATCCAGCCGAAGACGAAGAGGATGACGATGAGCACGACGAACCGGATACGTGAGGTCTCGTCGGGCGTGAGGTCGCCGCTACCGGCCAGGCTCTTCTGCATGATCGGGACGATGGCGAGCACGAGCAGCAGGATGGGAAGGGACAGGAAGAAGTCGATGACCCACGAGACGACCTTGTCGGCGACGCCGCCGAGGTAGCCGGCGATCAGGCCGAGCGTCACGCCGATGATCGTCGAGGCGGCCGCAGCCACGAAGCCGATGATGAGCGAGGGGCGAGCGCCGGTGGCCCAGCGAGCGAAGAGGTCGCGTCCGAGGCGCGGCTCGACCCCCAGCCAGTGCGCCGAGCTCATGCCCACCGTCGGGAGCCCGTTGAGGTCGACGAGCTCGGTGTGCACGGTGTACGGGTCGGCCTTGGCGCCGGTGATCGGGTCGACGGACTGGAGGGAGTAGAGGAACGGCGCGAAGACCGCCACGAGGATGAAGAAGAGGATGATCGCGAAGCAGACGATGGCGACCTTGTCCTTCTTGAGCCGGGCCCAGGCGACCTGGCCGGGCGACCGTCCGGTGCGCACATCCTGGTGCTCACGGACCGGCGTCGAAGGCCTTCCCTCGGATTCCTCGGTCAGCACTTCGGCTGAGGGCTCCGGCATAGCGTTCAACGCGTTGTCTCCATCCTTGTGGGATCACATCCGACCCGGGGTTGCGTCATCCGGGACATCCTCGGGGGCTCACCAGATGGTCCGGGTGCAGCCCTGCCGGGACGACGTGAGCCTGCCACACGGATTCGCGCTGTCCAAGCATCGAGACGCGCATGGATGACAAATCGTTACCGACCGCTCGCGAGGCCGCACAACGTCCGTCCGTGCTCGACAGGCCCGCAACAATCTCGTCGATCCGACCTCGGGGCCCGTCGGCGTCAGCGTCCGGGCGTGCGTCCCAGCCGTCCGGAGAGCCACTCCCAGCGGGCCCGGAGACGCTCCTCGAAGCCGCGGTTCGTGGGCCGGTAGTAGCTGACGGCGTCGTGCAGGTCGTCCGGCAGGTACTGCTGCGCGGCGACCCCGTCGGGCTCGTCGTGGGCGTACACGTAGCCCTTGCCGTGGCCGAGGCGCTCGGCTCCGGCGTAGCCGCTCCCCCGCAGGTGGGCCGGGACGACGCCGCCGCGACCTGCGCGGACGTCGGCGATGGCCTCGTTGATCCCCAGGTATGCCGCGTTGGACTTGGGTGCCATGGCGTTGTGCACCACCGCCTGGGCGAGGATGATCCGCGCCTCCGGCATGCCGATCTGGGCGACGGCGTGCATCGCGGCAACGGCCGTCTGCAGGGCCGTGGGGTCGCCCATGCCGATGTCCTCGCTCGCGGAGATGACGATGCGGCGCGCGATGAAGCGGGGGTCCTCCCCMGCCTCGAGCATCCGGGCGAGGTAGTGCAGGGCGGCGTCGACGTCGCTGCCGCGCATCGACTTGATGAGCGCACTCGCGACGTCGTAGTGCTGGTCGCCGGCGCGGTCGTAGCGGACGGCCGCCTGGGCGACGGCCTGTTCGACGTGGGCCAGGGTGATCTCGACGGGGTCGTCGGAGAGGCGGCCGGCGGGCTGGGCGTCGAGGGCGACGCCGGCGGCGGCCTCGAGCGAGGTCAGGGCGCGGCGCGCGTCTCCGCCGGCGATCCGCACGAGGTGGTCGGTGGCGTCGGCAGCGAGGG
>NZ_JBFULD010000362.1:0-3972 GCF_056400505.1 Terrabacter sp. P5_B1 | reverse complement strand
GGTGTACTCCGTCACCTCGGCCTCGTCGTCCACCACGGACGACCAGGACAAGCGCGTCAAGCGCTACCTCACGATGATGGGCATCCGCGTCGCGTGCTTCGGGCTCGTCTTCGTCACCTCTGGCTGGCTCCGGTGGACGGCCGTCATCGCCGCCGTCGTCATCCCCTACGTGGCCGTCGTGATCGCGAATGCCGTGAGCCCTCGTGAGCCGGGCAGCATCCAGTCGGTCGTGCCCCAGGACGAGACGCGGCGACTCGAGCAGTGAGCGGGCCGCTCGCCCCGGCACCGCCGGGTGGAACGGACATGGACCACGTCTGCAGCGCCAAGGGCTGCCGCGCGCAGGCCAGCCACGCCGTCATCTGGAACAACCCCAAGCTGCACACCCGGGACCGGCGCAAGGTGTGGCTGGCCTGCGACGACCACGAGAAGTCCCTGGCGGACTTCGTCGCGCTCCGCGGCTTCCTCATCGAGGTCGTCCCCGTCGGGGAGCTCGTCGACACCGACGGCTGAGCACTGTCCGGATCCGGGCGGAGTGTCACGACCAGAGCGCGAGCTCGTCGGCCCGCGGACCCTCGACGACGCACGAATCGGCGCCGAAGGTCATGACGGCGGGGTGCTCGGGTGTCCACCTCTGCCAGCCCGCGTCACCGTCACGCCCGAAGGCCACCCAGGCGCGGTGCATCTGCTCTGCGAGACTCTGGGGTGCGGTCTCGCCCGCCATGGGTGCGCCGGTCGCCAGCGTGTCGAAGACGAAGGCCAGCTCGAGCGCGTGGCACGCACCCAAGCCTGCCACCGGTGTCTCCCAGTCGAACTCGTACATCTGGACGACGCCGCCGGACGCGTGGTGCGCGGCGGCCAGGCGGGCCGTCGGGCCCCGGAAGGCGGCGTCGGTGAGGATGGCGCACACGACGTCGCCGGGCGACGCGGCCGGCCGGTTCGCGGCATATGTCTCGAGGACTCCCTGAGGCCAGCCGTGGCGGGTCGCCASCACCGGTAGCGCCTCTGCCGTCACGCCGCCGGCGATGCCGGTGGGCACGAGGAAGAGGCGGAACTCATCGCGTGTCGTCCCGATGAGCAGCGGGACGCCCGCCGCGGCCCCGCCGGCGATGAGCTCCTCGGGGATCCCCGGCACGATCTCCCCGTCGATCACCGGGAAGAGGCTCATGATGCCGAGGCCGCCGCGCAGGACAGATGCGCCCCATCGCTGCGGGTCGGGGTCTGCCTGGATCGCCAGGGCCACGGCGGTCTGGGCGGCCACGACCTCCTGCGGGTCGAGGGCCCCGATGGCCTCGGCGGTCGCGGGCACGCCCAGGTGTGCGGCGATCTCCGCACTGACCCGGCGAGCGTCGTCGAGCGAGCAGACCGCCGCGCCGTTGCCGCTCTGGATGGCGGCCCGGTGGAAGAGGCCGCGCGCCGCAGGTGAGGCCATGAGCGTCGCCACGCTCATCCCACCCGCCGACTCACCGAACACGGTCACGTCGTCGGGGTTGCCACCGAAGCCGGCCACGTTGTCGCGCACCCACTCCAGCGCCGCGATCTGGTCGCGCAGGCCCAGGTTGGTGGGGGCTCCCTCGAGCACCGCGAAGCCCGGCACGCCGAGCCGGTAGTTGATGCCCACGACCACGACGCCGTCGCGCGCGAACGCGGACCCGTCGTAGGTGGCGACGGAGTTGGCCCCGCGAACGAACGCTCCGCCGTGGATCCAGACGAGGACCGGCAGCGAGTCCGCGCCCTCGGGGGCCCACACGCTGACGTTGAGGTAGTCGTCACCGGGGTCGACCGAGCTCGGGAGCACCGTGTCCATCGGCGCGGGGTACGGCGCCTGCGCCGCGGTCGGGCCGTGCGCGGTCACCGTCCGCTCGCCGTCCCACGCGACGACCGGCTGCGGGGCGCGGTAACGGTCGGCGCCCACCGCGGGAGCGGCATACGGGATGCCCAGGAAGGCCCTCACCCCGTCCCGGCTCGAGCCACGGACGAGGCCACCGGAGACGCGCACCACGGGATCCATGGGCCCATCCAACCAGCCGGGCACCCCGCGAGCGCGTGATGACACCGCCGGCACACCGGCGGGGGACCGGGATCGCCGACTGCTGCGGTCAACCGCCGATGGCGGACATGGGGCGGTCGGGCTGGACGAAGCCCGGGTCGCCGATGCCGTGCCCGCGGCGCTTGCGCCACATCTCACCGCGCATCAGAGCCAGCAGCTCGTCGTCGGTCGCGCCCTCGCGCAGAGGCCCGCGCAGGTCGGTCTCGGTGGTCGAGAAGAGGCAGTTGCGCACCTGCCCGTCGGCGGTCAACCGGGTGCGGTCGCAGGCGGAGCAGAACGGGGCGMTGACACTGGCGATGATGCCGACGGTCTCGGGACCACCGTCGACGAGGTACCGCTCGGCCGGGGCACTGCCTCGCTCGGCCGCCGGCAGCGGCGTGAGCTCCCAACGCTGCGAGAGCCGCTCGCGGATCTCGTCGGCGGAGATCATCTGGGCGCGGTCCCAGGCGTGCTGCGCATCGAGCGGCATCTGCTCGATGAACCGGAGCTCGTAGCCCCGCTCGAGGCACCAGGCGAGGACGTCGGCGACCGACTCGTCGTTGATGCCGCGCATTGCGACCGCGTTGACCTTGACCGGCGTGAGCCCCGCGTCGGACGCCGCTTTGAGGCCCGCCTCGACGTCGCCGAGCCGGTCACGGCGCGTCAGCTGGGTGAAGGTCTCGGAGTCGATCGTGTCGAGGCTGACGTTGACCCGGTCGAGGCCGGCTGTCTTGAGCCCGACCGCGACCCGCTCGAGGCCGACGCCGTTCGTCGTCATCGCGATCTTCGGTCGCGGCTCGAGCGCCGCGATGCCGGCGACGAGGTCGACGAGCGAACGACGCAGCAGGGGCTCGCCGCCGGTGAGTCGCACCTGCGTGACACCGTCGCGCACGAAGAGGCCGATGATCCGCAGCAGCTCCTCGTCCGTCAGCATCTCGGCCTTGGGCATCCACGGCAGTCCCTCGGCCGGCATGCAGTAGGTGCAGCGCAGGTTGCAGCGGTCGGTCACCGACACGCGCAGGTCGCGGGCCAGCCGACCGAACTGGTCGGCCAGGCCGGCCGGTCGCACGCTCGGGTCGGGAAGACGGGTCATGCGCTCTACTCTAGGCCGGGTATGCAACGACCCGGGCGAGTCGTGCTGCCGATGTTGCCCCAGGCCACTGAACCGCGGTTACGTCACGCTTGGCTGGTTGGTCAGGACGACACGGGTGGGCCGCCGCCGAGGGCACGTCCATCCGGCGCGAGTAGACCTTTCCATACGCCGCCTATGCCCTCAGCCTCCCGCTGTCGGAGCTCGGGTGCCTCACCCCTGTGGCTGTCCTGCAACCGGCGAGCTCGGGGGACTCTGGGCCCATAGGTCGGGACCGAACACTTCGTATCGGATTCGCGTTGCGGGTACCCCACGCGCGAGGAGCTGGGACCTCACGTAGCGCATGAAGGGCAGCGGCCCGCAAGTGAACACGCTGACGTTCTCGGGGAGCGGGATCTCGGTCAGGTCCATCCATCCCTGCGCCGAGCGCTGGTCGGCGGGGTCGACGTGTTCGTACCAGGTGTACGACGTGAAGGCGTCGATCTGCCTTCCCACGTGCAGGACGGTGTCGCGCAGCGCATGGTCCTTAGCCGTGCGGTCGGCGTGGGCGACTATCACGGGGCGCTGCGGCTGGTCGCGGGCGATGTGCTCGACGATCGGCAGCACCGTGGTGATGCCCGCGCCGGCGCTGGCCAGCAGCAGGGGCTCGTCGGAGGACTCGACCACGAAGTCTCCGGCCGGAGCGCTGACCTCGAGTCTGTCCCCGACGCCAACGTCCTCGTGCAGGAAGGTGGAGACCTGCCCGTCGGGGGCGCCGTCAACTCCCCGCACGCGGTTCACGGTGATTTGTAACCGGGTCCCTGACGCGGTGGAGGAGACGGTGTACTGGCGGGGCTGACGAGTGCCGTCGGGCAGG
>NZ_JBFULD010000361.1:0-3990 GCF_056400505.1 Terrabacter sp. P5_B1 | reverse complement strand
CCGCGGCTCCGACCTCGCAGCCGACAGCGCCGACACGGCCACGCTCGTCGAGGCTCTCGACGACCTGCCCCGTGCCGGGTGGACCGCCCGCGACGGCGCCCGGATCAGCGACGAGGCCCTGGGCCGCCTGCATGACCTCGGTGACGTCGTGCGGCGCCTGCGCCGCCTCACCGCGCTGCCGCTCGTCGATCTCGTCGCCGAGGCCGAGGTGGCGATCGGTCTCGACATCGAGGTGCTCTCGCGTCCCGAGCACACGGCCTCCACCGCGCGGGTGCACCTCGACGCCTTCGCCGACGTCGCCGCCCGCTACGCCACGACCGCCGACCGGCCCACGCTCTCCGGCTTCCTCAGCTGGCTCGACGCCGCCCGGGACCAGGAGCGCGGACTCGACGCCGGGCACACCGAGTCCGACGCGGACGCCGTCCAGGTGCTCACCGTCCACGCCGCCAAGGGGCTCGAGTGGGACGTCGTCGCCGTCCCCACGCTCGTCGAGGGCGTCTTCCCCGCCCACGGCGCGACGGCAGTGGCACCCGTCATCGACAGTGACCCCACGGCATACGCCTGCTCCGGCGACGTCAAGGACAAGGGGTGGCTCATCGGGCTCGACTCGTTGCCCTACGACCTGCGCGGGGACCGCGCCGGGCTGCCACACCTCGACTGGCGGGGTGTCCCGGACCGCAAGACGCTGAGCGCCGCCATCGACGCCTTCGTCCTCGACGGCGGCCGCCACGCGGTCGCCGAGGAGCGTCGCCTCGCCTACGTCGCGCTGACCCGCGCCCGCTCTTCGATGCTCCTGACGACGCACCTCTGGGGCGTCGCGAAGAAGACGCTGTCGGTGCCGTCCCGCTTCCTGGCCGAAGTCGAGGACTCCCTGCCGGGTGCTGTCGTGCGCACGGTCTGGGTTCCCGCGCCCGAGCCCGTCGTCGATGACAAGGGCAAGGCGGTGGCACCGAGCAACCCGCACCTCGCGGTCCCGGTCTCGCAGCTGTGGCCGCACGACCCGATGGGCGCCCGACGCTCGGGACTGCTCGATGCCCACCGTCGCATCGTCTCGCTGGTCGAGGCCGGTCCCTCTGTGCCGCAAGGCGATCCGCGCGTGGATGACCTGCGCATTCTCCTCGCGGAGCAGGCGGCACGGCGGTCCAGGGGTGAGCCCGTCGTCGACGTCCCACGTCACCTCTCGGCGTCAGCGGTCGTGTCGTTGGCCCGTGACGCCGAGGCCTTCGCGATGTCCCTCCGCCGTCCGATGCCGAGCCCGCCGGCTGTCGCCGCCCGCCAGGGCACCGCCTTCCACGCCTGGATCGAGGAGCACTACTCCCGCGCCGCGTTCGTCGACCTGCTCGACCTGCCCGGCAGCGCCGACGAGGGGGCTGCCGACGACGGCGACCTCGACGGCATGAAGGAGCGCTTCCTCGCCAGCGAGTGGGCCGATCGCATCCCCGAGGAGATCGAGATGTCGATCGAGACGATCCTCGACGGCATCGCCGTTAGAGGTCGCGTGGACGCCGTGTTCCCCCGCGACGACGGCGGGTGGACCGTCGTCGACTGGAAGACCGGCGCGCGGCCCACCGGGCGAGACGCCACCGTCCGTGCCCTCCAGCTCGGGGCGTATGCCGTCGCCTTCGCCCGGCTGCGCGACGTCGACCCGTCGCTCGTCGACGCGGCGTTCTACTACGCGGGGGAGGGTGTCACCGTCCGTCCCGACCTCCCCGGCGAGGCGGCGCTCGTTGATCTCCTCCGCACCCTCCCCGAGTAGCTCAAGCAGCTCGAGTGGCCCGAGCCCCGGTCGATCGCGGCACCGAGCCGATCGGCCGCCTGTGCGCGGCGGCGACCGTGCGGGTCAGCCGTTGCTCTCGTGGTGCGGACGGTCGGCAGAGGTGACGGGGACGAAGTCCGACGCGCCCTCGTGCAGGTCGAGGACTCCGTCCGCCTCGTCAGGCAGCGCCTCGACCTCGTCGATCTCGAAGGGTGATGCATCGGCGTCGGCCGCCACCACGGGCACGGGCTGGGAGTCCTCGACGGCCTCCGCGTGCTGTGGCCGTGCGTCGTGGACGTGGCTCCCGCCGTCCGCGTCGGGGGCGTCCACGGGCGCCTCGGTGGCTGCGTCGGTCGGCGCCTCGGCGGGTGCGTCGGCAACGGCGACAGGCCCCTGGGACTCGTCGAGGAGCGGAGCCATCCCGATGGCCTGTGTCTCTCCGAGCATCGGGAAGGGGACGTGAGGCTGGGTCGCGTCCCAGGCGGGCTCCGGCCGCTCGGGGGTGTCGCGGTCGAGTGCCTGCACGGCTTGCTCACGGGCGTGCCGGGTGCGCTCGCTGCGGTGGGCGTCCACCTTGGCATGACGGCGGTCGTCCGCCTCGACCCGCGCGTCCAGCGCACGCAGGTCCTCGGCGGTCCGCTCGACGACGTCCAGCTGTCCCGAGGAGAGGGCGTGCAGGAGGGTCCGGAGGGGCGTCATCTCGGCCGCAAGGCGGGCGCGCCGCACCAGGTGGACGTCGGGGCGTTCGATGCGGGACGCGGCGTAGGCCTCGAGGACGGCGTCGAGCGTTTCCGGAGGAGCGACGCTGGCGAGCTCGGCGAAGTCGTCGGCCGGGTCGCCGACCCGGCTCTCCTCCCACGCCAGGACCCCGCGGATGTGGCCGGTCRCGGAGTCGCTGTCGTCGTCGAACGACGCGAGGACGTTCTGGCCGGTGAAGGTGCCGTGGACCGCGCTCGGGGCGAAGCGCCACAGCGAGACGTCCTCGAGCGCGTGCTCCCAGCGGGTGAGCAGGCCCGTCGGAACGTGCCCGGTGGCGGCGGCGCGGTCGAGCTCGGAGAGCTGGCGTCGCCGGTGCGCCTCGGCGTCGTACGTCGGGCGACCGGCCTCCTCGAACAGCAGGTGCTCCACGTTGTGGATGTGGGCGAGCGTGCGGCCGACCTCAACCGTCAGGGGACCCGGCGCGAGAGCGGCGAAGTCCAGCGGGCGGCCGGGGACGCGCAGGTACACGGCGGCGCGCCCCTCGGGCACGGGGGCGAAGCCGCGCACCATCGGCATGGCCACGTCGAGCCGACGCCCGATCAGCCCGGAGAGCGCGGAGATGTCATCGAGCATGGCCCCTGCGGCGGCCGTGCACGGCGCCTTGATGACCCACCGGCGGTCATGGCTGTCCTGCACGTAGGCGATCTCGAAGAGGTCGCCCGGCTCGCCCGGCACACCCTCCACCGTCACCGGATCGAGGCCCGGCACGGCCGAGCTCGCCAGGGCGGCGAGGAAGAGGGGGCTGCGTGTCACGACACCACCGTAGGTCGTACGACGTGCCCAACGTGGGAGGCGAGGCGCGCCTTCGTCCGGTCGGCCCTGTGGCGCTCGGCCCCGGGAGGGTGACGCGAGCCTGCCCTCTAGGGTGGGCCGTGTGGCACTGACCGACGAGACCCTGGCCGATCTGGCGCTCTCGCGCAGCTCACTGGGCCGGGTGGCGCTCGAGCGTCGTCGTCCCGAGATCCTCACCGAGCTGCTCGGCGACCCGCGCACCCGGGTCGCCGAGATCCGGGGCGACCGGATGCGGGTGGCGCCGTCGCGCGACGGCGGTCCCGTCGACGACCTCCTCCGGCTCGCGCTCCGCGCGCCCGAGGCCGCGGACCATGCCAGGCTGGGACTGCACCTGGGGCGCGACGGGGACGGCACGGCATACGTCGGCGTCGTGACACGGGACGCCGGCGGCGATCCGGCGGACGGCGCGAGCGACCCGGCGGCCGACGGCTGGCTCACGCTGCGGCAGGCCGGGGAAGCCCTCACGCCGCGTGACGCCGGGGTGTTCACGACCGCCCTGGCCCTCGCCAACTGGCATGCCACGCACCGCTTCTGCCCGCGCTGCGGGGCCCCCACCGAACCCGCCCAGGCGGGCTGGGTGCGGCGGTGCGAACGGGAGGGCAGCGAGCACTACCCACGCACCGACCCCGCCGTCATCATGTCGGTCGTCGATCCAGACGACCGGCTGCTGCTCGGTCGTGGGG
>NZ_JBFULD010000360.1:0-4005 GCF_056400505.1 Terrabacter sp. P5_B1 | reverse complement strand
GTCCGTGACGGGGTCGTCCGAGCCGTGCTGCTCCTCGCTCGGCCGCTGGCCCTCGTCGGTTCGCTCGTCGGTTCGCTCGTCGGTTCGCTCGTCGGTTCGCTCGTCGGTTCGCTCGTCGGTTCGCTCGTCGGTTCGCTCGGTGGGCTCGAGGTCGACGGCGAACTCGTCGACGATCGGCTCGCCGACCGACGTCGGCTCCGGGTGGTCCATGTCGGTCTCGGAGTGCGCCCCGCAGCCGTGGTCGAGCGAGACGACGCGGCCGTCGGACGGGCTCCACTCGTTGGCGCACACGCCGAAGGTCACCCGCAGCGCGCCCGCCATGGGCAGGAAGTAGCCGCAGGTCGTGCAGTGCTCGGTCGCCTTGGCCGCCACCTCGGACTCCGGCCCGTGGTCGCCGAAGTACCAGCGGGAGGCCGCGGACTCGCGACCCTCCGCGGACAGCACGCGCGGACGGCCGAGGCCGAGCTCGAAGAAGGCCATCTGGTCGACGTCCTCCTCGCCCGTGGCCTCGAAGCCCGCCTCGAGGTTCGGGTCGTCGGGGCGGAAGGGCAGCACGTCGCCGGCGCCGAGGTCGCCGGGAGCCAGCCGGTCGGCATACGGCAGCCACTCGGGGGCCAGGACGGCGTCGGCGCCGGGGAGCAGGTTGGTCTCGCAGACCGTGGCCACCTTGCCGCGCGGCACCCGGGCGACGCTGACGCCCCAGCGCCACCCGCGGTAGCCCGGCGACGTGCACTCGAACCAGTGCATGCCGAGGCGCTCCTCGAGCAGGTCCATGCCGAGGTGGGCTCCGATGGTTCCGGGCTCGGCGACCTCCTCGAGGACGCTGCGGGCGAGATCGGACGCGGCCAGCAGCACGGCGTCCGTCTTGGGGGTGGTGACGGTCATCGGCTCACTTCTCCAGCTCGTCGGCGAGGCCGCGCAGGGCTCGTGCGACGTTCGAGGCGAGCTTGCGGTCGGGGCGGCGTCCGGCGCGGTAGCCGTTGCCGACGCCGTCGAGGAGCTGCACGACGTCCTCGATGATGACGACGAGCTCCTCGGGCGTCCTGCGTTCGCGCGCGGACATGTTGGCGGCGACCGACTGGACCGGGTCGAGCAGCTTGACCGACAGCGCCTGGGCGCCCTTGCGTCCCTCGACGATGCCGAACTCGACACGCACGCCCTTCTTCAGCGTCGTGACGCCCTCGGGGAGCGCGTTCGCGTGCAGGAAGACGTCCGCACCGGAGTCCTCGGAGATGAATCCGAAGCCCTTGTCCGCGTCGTAGAACCTGACCTTGCCAGTCGGCACAGTCCACCTCGTTCAGATCTCGGTCGCCGTTCGACGGCGCGACTCGATGGCGCTCGTTGCGCTCTGCTCCCAGCCTAACGGCTCACCGCAACGGGATTGCCCCGTCCCGCGAGCCCGGCACCCCCACGTCGAATGCCCAGTTCCCGACGCCGGAAAGTGGGCACTCGACCCCACGGGTCCACGCCCCGCCAGGTCGAGTGCCCAGCTCCCGCGGCGCCTCAGGCGGGGCTGATGCCCCAGGTGCCCGTCCACTCCTCGCCCGGCTCGAGGACGACGAGCCCGTCGCCCGAGTTGAAGGCGTCGGCTGGACAGGTCATCGGCTCGACGGCGATGCCGACCTCGCCCTTGCGGTCCTCGGCGATGGCTGTGAAGACCTGCAGCCACGGGAAGGCGGCGTCGGCCCACAGGGTGGTCGCGCGGTCGGCGGCAGCCACGGTGCAGCGCCACAGGCCGTCCTCGTCGCGCAGGACGTCGGTGTAGGCGGTGTCGAGACGTGCGCCGTCGACGCGGTGCGCCACCCGGAAGTCGTAGGGGCCGCCGTCGACCGGGTGCGTCGCCGCGGGGAGCAGCCGCTCGTCCACCTCGACCCACGTCGCGGCCGGGGCGCGCAGCTCGACGTCGGGCAGCAGCGTGTCCCCGATCGCGAGGTAGGGGTGGGCGCCGCAGCCGAAGGGTGCGGCCGACGGGCCGACGTTGCGTGCGGCCGCCGTGACGACGAGACCCGAGTCGTCGAGCAGGTAGGTGGTGCGCAGGTCGAGGAAGTGGTCCCAGCCGGGCTGGGGGTGAAGGCGGTAGCCGACCGTCACGCGGTCGTCCTCGAGCTCGACGAGCTCCCAGAGCGCCCAGCGCACGAGGCCGTGGCTCGCGTTGCCGCGCGGGACCTCGGTCACCGAGAGCTGGTGCTCGGTGCCGCCGAAGATGTAGCGGCCGTCGCGGATCCGGTTGGGCCAGGGCATGAGCTGCTGCCCACGACCGGAGGCACAGCTCTCGTCGGCGGCATACCCGGCGACGAGGTCGACGCCGTCACGGGTCAGCGTGCGCAGGCCACCGCCCACCTCGACGACAGTCGCCTCGAACGGACCGTGGCCGATGGTCCACTGCTCCCCGGTCGGGTGTGCCGGGGCGGGCCCGGCGCCTGAGGCCGGTGAGAGCGCGCTCATGGGCGCAACGCTAGCGGGCGGGCGGGCCGCGCGTGGGCAGGCCCACGGCATACGTGCGCAGGGCGCCGGCCGCAGGGCAGTAGGTTGGGCGGATGGCCACCCCGAGCCGGAGCCTCGCCGACGACATCCGCGGTCGCGGCGACGCAGAGCTCATCGACCTCGTGCTCGCGCGCCCGGATCTCGCGCGTCCGGCCCCGGCCGACCTGACGAGCCTCGCCGCGCGGGCGGGCACCCGCGCCAGCGTGCAGCGCGCCGTCGAGGCCCTCGACCGCGGCCGCCTCCAGGTGCTCGAGGCCATCGTCGTCGCTGGGGACGCCGCCGACCGCAGCGTGCTGCTGCACCTGCTCGGCACCGACGACGCCTCGACCGTCGACACCATCGTGCAGGACCTGTGGCGGTCCGCCCTGCTGTGGCGCGGCGCCGACGGCGAGCACGTCGTGCGCACCGTGCCCGAGGTGCTCGGCACGGCCGTGGCGGGACTGGGCGCACCGATGCACGAGCTGCGCCCGTCGGCGCCGCCCGAGCAGGCCGACCCCGAGCGCATCCGGACGATCATCGCCGAGGCCCCCGACGACTCGCGCGCCATGCTCGAGCGGATGACGTGGGGGCCCGCGTTCGGCGTCCTGCCGGCMGCGCAGCCCGGACGGACGACAGCCCGCTGGCTCCTCGAGCACCACCTGCTCGTCCCCGTGTCGACCGACCGCGTCGCGCTGCCCCGCGAGGTCGGCCTCGTGCTGCGGGAGGGACGCCTGCACCGGTCGACCGAGCTGACCCCGCCTGACATCGTGTCCCGCACGGTCTCCCTCGTCGACGGCGCCGCGGGTGGAGCGGCGAGCGAGTGCCTCACCCACGTCGACGAGCTCGCCGCCGCCTGGGGTGCCGACCCCCCGCGCGTGCTCCGGGCCGGTGGCCTGTCGGTCCGTGACCTCCGGGTCACCCAGCTGGCGCTCGACCTCGACCCCGAGCACACCGCCTTCGTCGTCGAGCTGGCGTATGCCGCGGGCCTCGTCGCCGACGACGGCGAGGTCGTGCCGGTCTGGGCTCCCACGTCGGAGATCGACGAGTGGAGCTCGAGCGAGGCCGGGCACCGGTGGGCGACGCTGGCCCTGGCCTGGCTCGGCTCGACCCGCGCACCCCACCTCGTCGGCCGTCGGAGCACCGGCACCGGACCCGCCAACGCGCTCGGCCCGGACGTCCAGTGGCCCGCGATCCGGGCCATCCGCCGCGAGGTGCTGCGCGAGCTCGCCTCGCTCGAGCAGGGCAGCGCGCCCGACCGCGGCTCGCTCCGCGAGCGCCTCGCCTGGCGCCGACCCAACCGGTCCGCAGCGGTGCTCGACGAGGCCGTCGAGGCGGTCCTCCGCGAGGCGGACTGGCTCGGGGTGACCGGACGCGGCGCCCTGTCCGAGGCCGGCCGAGCGCTGCTCGCCTCCCCCGACTCCGTCGACGACGTGGCGGCCTGCATGGCGGCGCACCTGCCCTCCCCCGTCGACCACATCCTCGTCCAGGCCGACCTCACGGCTGTCGCACCCGGGCCGCTCGTCGGCGGCCTCGGCTCGTTCA
>NZ_JBFULD010000359.1:0-4020 GCF_056400505.1 Terrabacter sp. P5_B1 | reverse complement strand
CCACAGCTGCACGCCGAGGCCCGCCCAGAGGTGGGCCGKTGCGGACTGTCCCACGCCGGTCTCGGCCGACCCGAGGACCAGGTGATCCGAGACCAGCGCGCCGACGAGCCCACCGACGGCCAGCAGCGCGCCGACCACCAGGCCCACGGACTCGGCGCGAGAGCGCCCGCGCGTGGCGAGCCCGATGACGCCCAGCACGACGAGCGGGGCCCCGAGCCAGACGGCCCAGGTGGTGCTGCTCGAGTCGCCGAGGACGTGGGTGAGCACGTCCCACGGGCTGCGATCGGCAGAGGTTGCGACGAGACCGGGTCCGGACAGGAGCAGGCGTGGGTCGGCCACGAAGCGCGCCACCCACGGACCGAGGAGCGCGACGGGCACGACGAGCAGGACGAGCGCCCGGGCCCGTCGCAGTCCCGGCCCCAGGACGAGCATCAGCAGAGCCGCGACGACCGACAGGGCGAGCAGCGGCGGCGCGAAGGCGCCGAGCACGGCAGTGGCGAGAGCCGTCGCGAAAGTGGCCGTGAAGGTGCCGTCACGACGGGCAGCGAGGCAGAAGCCGGCAAGGACGAAGGGGAGCACCACGTGCACGACCGCCACGCTCACCCGGCCCTGCGCCAGCCCGGACGCGGCGACGCCAGCAGTCCCCCACGCGAGTGCTGCGAGGGCCCGGGCCACCCGTGAGGAGGTGACGACGCGGGCGGCGAGGTAGGTGGACCACGCGGCGAGCACGGGGGCCAGGAAGAGCAGCCAGGCGATGGTGACGCCCGCGCTCGAACGGCTCTCGGCGAGACCGGGGACGCGCTCGGCCAGCCAGGTGAGGGCGGAGAGCACGGCGAGGTGGGGACCGGACTCGGCTCCGGTGCCGAGCCCCGCGCCGTGCCACGCGTCGCGGAACGCGTGCCACAGTCCCGACGAGTCGGTGGTGACGGGACGCAGCTCGCCGCCGGCGACACCGGCGTTCGTGGGCGACAGCGCGCCGGCGCGGATGGTGCCACGCCACGCCGCCGTGGTGGCGGCGACGACGGCGGTGACGGCGAGGAAGCCGGGGTGGGTGACGACGCGCCGGGGCAGGGACGCCGGGAGGTGGTCCAGCGACTCGGACTCGTCTGCGACGGGTCCGGTCTCGGTCGTCGCCGCCGCCTCACGCCGCGCGTGGGTGCGCTCCGGGGTGATGGCGTCCTGGATGTGGTCGATCGTGGTCCGAGCGGCGACCGAGGGGGCGACGAAGAGGGTGGCGAGGTGGTCACGGCGCAGGCGCTTGGTGCGCCGTCCGCGCCAGCGGGCACCGAGCGTCGCGAACGGGTGCAGCAGGGCCGTCACGTCCGTCAGCTCGCGCCAGGCCTGCCGGGGCCGCTTGGCCACGAGCAGCGTCAAGGAGGCGACGATGGCGGACAGCGCCATCCAGATGGCGAGGAAGGGGGCGGCGAACGGCGAGCACCGGGCCAAGGTGACCTGGCGGGCGGCCCGGCGGCCGCGGCGTTCGAGCTCGCGCGGGTTGGGGGCGCCGGGTCGGCGGCCCTCGAGGCCCGCGGAGGCGTCACGCACGACGGCGCCCGGGACGACGATGACGCGGTGGCCCGCGAGCTGGGCCCGCCAGCCGAAGTCGAGATCGGCCCCGTGATCGACGAACGCGGGGTCGAAGCCACCGATGTCGTCGTGGGCGGAGCGCCGCACGAGCATGCCGCTCGTGCTCACGGCGAGGACGTCCGCGCGCGTGTCGTACTGGCCCTGGTCGGCCTCGCCGCGAACGGACGAGCCGAGCCGGCGTCCCGTGCGCGTGATCTGGATGCCCATCTCGACGAGCTGCCGCGGGTCGTCCCAGCTGACGAGCTTGGGCCCGGCGACCCCGACCGACTTGGACCGCAGCCCGGCCTGGAGCAGCTGGGCGAGGGCGTTGGCCCGGGGCACTGTGTCGTCGTGGAGGACCCAGACCCAGCTCGACGAGGCGTCCGCCGGCACGGGCAGCGCCTCGATGCCGCACTCGATGGCGCGGCCGATCGCGACGCGGGCGTCCAGGCGCACGACCTCGACGGACTCGATCGCCCGTCGAACGCCGGTGTGGGCGTGGGCGATGGCGTTCGAGGAGTCGCTGCTCGCGACGTCGACGATGACGAGACGTGCCGGCGGCAGCGTCTGGGCGGCGAGGCCGTCGAGACACTGCGCCAGCCACGTGGCTCCGTTGTGCACGACGACGATCGCCTCGACGGACGCGTTCGGCCGTTGCCCGGTGGAGGGAGGGGCGGACAACGACGCGGACGACACCCTCCCCGCGCCAGCGGGGATGTGCAGGTCTTCGGCAAGCGCTTCGGGCACAGTGGCTACCTTCACCCGGACACCTGCGAGGTGCCGGGGTCGAACCTCACGATCAGACCGCGCGCTTCTTCAGCTTGCGGCGCTCCCGCTCGGACAGTCCGCCCCAGATGCCGAACCGCTCGTCGTTGGACAGGGCGTACTCGAGGCACTCCGAGCGCACCTCGCAACCGACGCAGACCTTCTTGGCCTCGCGCGTGGAACCGCCCTTCTCCGGGAAGAACGCCTCCGGATCGGTCTGGGCGCACAGCGAGCGCTCCTGCCAGGAGAGCTCACCCTCCTGCTCACCCGTGTTCGACCAAACCACCATCAAATCGTGCATGACCCCTCCTCGACCCTGACTGCACTGTGTGTCAGCACTGTGGCACCGAGCGAGCCCGCACTCTGGAGGTTTCGGACAATTACGTCCATTCGTTCCAGAACCACGTCCCCGACCGATAACAACAATGGAATTACATGCGTGTCATACCCCTCACGTCAAGCCCGCGGGTGATATTTGCAGGTTCGAGGCCCCGGCCCCACCCCGCGCGACCGGGCCGGGACGGCCTGCTGAGAGGATCGGGGCATGCGCATCACCGCTCTGGCCGGTGGAGTCGGCGGCGCCCGGTTCCTCCGTGGCCTGCTCCACCACGTCCGACAGACCCACGCCGCGTCACCGGATTCCGATCCCGTGCACCTGACGGTGATCGGCAACACCGGTGACGACATCAC
Organism: Terrabacter sp. P5_B1; assembly: GCF_056400505.1. Taxonomy (NCBI): domain Bacteria; kingdom Bacillati; phylum Actinomycetota; class Actinomycetes; order Micrococcales; family Intrasporangiaceae; genus Terrabacter; species Terrabacter sp. P5_B1. The sequence goes on along the minus strand of NZ_JBFULD010000359.1, from coordinate 999 downwards.
GCTCTTCGGGCTCCGGGTCTGTCCCGACATCGACACGCTGCTCTACACCCTCGGTGGGGGCATCCACGAGGGCCAGGGCTGGGGTCGGGCCGACGAGTCGCACCACCTCGCCGAGGAGCTCGCCGCGCTCGGCGCCGAGCCCCAGTGGTTCGCCCTCGGCGACAAGGACTTCGGCACCCACGTCTACCGCTCGCAGCTGCTCGGCCAGGGTATGCCGCTGAGCGCCGTCATCGAGCGGCTCTCCGCCCGCTGGGGGCTCGGAGACCTCGGGGTCCGGCTGCTGCCGATGACGGACACCCCCGTCGAGACCCACGTGGTGGTCGAGCAGGAGGGGCAGTCGCGCGCGATCCACTTCCAGGAGTGGTGGGTGAGGCACCGGGCCGAGCTGCCCGCCGAGCGGTTCGTCGTGGCCGGGCTCGACCGGGCGGCCCCCGCACCCGGGGTGCTCGACGCGATCCGCGAGGCCGATGTCGTGATCCTGCCGCCGAGCAACCCCGTCGTCTCGATCGGCATCATCCTCGGCGTGCCGGGTGTCAGGGACGCCCTGCGCGGCACTCGCGCCCCCGTGGTCGGCGTCTCGCCGCTGGTCGGTGGCCGACCGGTCCGTGGACATGCCGACGTGTGCCTGCGCACCATCGGGGTCGACGAGACGAGCGCCGCTGTCGCCGGGCTCTACTCAGACTTCCTCGACGGCTGGCTCGTCGACGAGGAGGACCCGATGCCGGACGGGGGCCGTCTCGAGGTGGTCCGTCGTCCGCTCCTCATGAGCTCCGTCGACGCGGCGGCCGAGATGGCCGGCGCTGCGCTGGACCTCGGCCTGCGGCTGCGGGCGGAGCGAGCACCGGCGTGACGGGGCCCATCACGATCACGCCGCTGACCGGCATACCCGAGGTCCGCGAGGGGGACGACCTGGCCGACGTCGTCCAGGTCGGACTCGACCACGCCGGGGTGCGCCTGGCCGACGGCGACGTCCTCGTCGTCTCGAGCAAGGTCGCGAGC
>NZ_JBFULD010000358.1:0-4039 GCF_056400505.1 Terrabacter sp. P5_B1 | reverse complement strand
CCTCCAGGAGGAGTTCGGCACCGCCATCATCCTCATCACCCACGACCTCGGCGTCGTCGCGGAGATGTCCGACGAGGTGGTGGTCATGTACGCCGGGGCGGTGATGGAGCGGGCGCCCCGGCGCACCCTCTTCTACGCCAACCACCATCCCTACAGCGAGGGTCTGCTCGGCTCGCTCCCCGCCCAGGGCGGCGCACGGACGAGGCTCACCCCCATTCTCGGCGCGCCGCCGTCACTCATCGACCTGCCACCGGGATGCCCCTTCGTGGCCCGGTGCCCGTATGCCTTCGATCGCTGCCGGAGCGAGACCCCACCGTTGCGATCGGTGTTCGACGATCCCCAGCACGTCTCCGCCTGCTGGCTCACGCCTGTCCTGTCCGAGCGTGAGGCCCTGCGCGCGCAGCGCTTCGAAGGTGGCCTCGAGCACGTGCAGGTGAGTGCCAAAGCGCCTGAAAGCGACAACACGCCGGAAGGCGAGGCAGCGCCGGAGGGCGAGACCACACCGGAAGGTGAAACCGTGCCTGAGGAGTCCTCGCCATGACCGAAGCACTCCTGCGCGTCGAGGGGCTRACGAAGTCCTTCCCGGTCCGCTCCGGTGGCCTCTGGCGCCGGGACCTGGCCCAGGTGCACGCCGTCGACGACGTGACGCTCGAGATCCAGCCCGGGGAGACCCTCGGCCTGGTCGGCGAGACCGGCTGCGGCAAGTCGACCCTGGCTCGGTGCATGGCCCGGCTCTACGAGGTCACCAGCGGCTCGGTGTGGTTCGACGGCCGTGACATCACCAACCTCGACCGTCGAGAGATGCGCGTCGTCCGCCGGGACGTCCAGATGATCTTCCAGGACCCCTACGGGTCGCTGAACCCCCGCCGCCGGGTCGGCGCCATCATCAGCGACCCGTTCGTCATCCACGGCACCGCAACTCGTCGTGATCTCAAGGCCAAGGTCCAGGACCTCATGGCGACGGTCGGGCTCAACCCCGAGCACTACAACCGCTTCCCTGCCGAGTTCTCCGGCGGCCAGCGTCAGCGCATCGGTGTGGCGCGTGCCCTGGCCCTGCGCCCGAAGCTCGTCATCTGCGACGAGCCGGTGTCGGCGCTCGACGTGTCGATCCAGGCGCAGATCATCAACCTGCTCATCGACCTGCAGGACGAGTTCAACCTCACCTACCTCTTCATCACCCACGACCTCTCGGTCGTGCGCCACGTCAGCGACCGGATCGCCGTGATGTACCTTGCCAAGGTCGTCGAGACCTCCGCGACGCCCGACCTGTTCACCACGACGAGACACCCCTACACACGGGCCCTGCTGTCGGCGCTCCCGGTGCCCGACCCCGACCTGGCCGACAGCCGCGAGCAGATCGTCCTCGTCGGGGACCTGCCGACGCCGACGGACCCGCCGTCCGGGTGCCGGTTCCACACCCGCTGCCCCAAGGCACGTCAGGACTGCGTCTCGACGCAACCGCCGCTGGTCCCGGTCCTCGACGATCCGCCCGACCACTCGACGGCCTGCCTCCACCCGCTGAGCCTCGGTGAGGACCTCTCCCTGGCCCGCCCCGACATCGACGCCTCGGAGAGGGTCGGTGACGCCACCATGTCGCTCGGCGCGGGCGCCACGCCGCCCGAGCCCGGAGGTGAGTCACGATGAGCATCGTCCCCCCGCACGACCCCATGGACCCGACGGCCCCCCGGCTGACCGACCTGGAGCCGGAGGCGGAGGCGCCGGCCTTCCTGACCCCGGAAGCGGCCGAGGAGCTACCCCCGCAGGCTCGTCGCATCGAGGGGCGAAGTCCATGGGTGCTGGCGTGGCAGCGACTGCGGCGGGACCGGGTCGCGATGGTGTCCCTCGTGATCATCGGGCTCATCATCCTGCTCGCGATCTTCGCACCGGTGACGACGGCGCTCACCGGTCACCCACCGAACGAGCAGTACCGCGAGACCGGGCTCTCGGCCGACGGGCTCCCCCTTCCCCCGAACTCGACCTTCTGGCTGGGCACCGACGACCTCGGGCGAGACATCTTCGTGCGCATCGCCTACGGCGCCAGGGTCTCGCTGCTCGTCGGGGTCGCCGCAACGCTCCTGACCGTGATCATCGGCGTCATCGTCGGGCTGGCGGCCGGCTTCCTCGGCGGCGTGGTCGACACCCTGCTCGCGAGGCTCATCGACCTCGTGCTGTCCATCCCGTTCCTGCTCGTCGCCATCGCCCTCGTGTCGATCACCGGCCCCAGCCTGCTCGTGACGGTGCTCGTCATCGGGTTCTTCAGCTGGGCGTCCGTCGCGCGCATCGTCCGCGGCCAGGTCCTGTCCCTGCGCGAGCGGGAGTTCGTCGAGGCGGCGCGCTCGCTCGGCGCCTCGGACCGCCGGATCATGTTCGTCGACATCCTGCCCAACATCCTCGCCCCGATCATCGTCTACGCGTCGCTGCTCATCCCCGTCGTCATCGTCGTGGAGGCGACCCTGTCCTACCTCGGTCTGGGCCTCGCCCCGCCCACCGCCGACTGGGGCGGCATGATCAGCGACGCCCAGAACTACTACACGACGTCGTGGTGGTTCATGGTCTTCCCCGGCGCGGCCCTGCTGCTGACCACCTTGGCCTTCAACCTGTTCGGGGACGGCGTGCGCGACGCCTTCGACCCGCGCAGCGACCGGATCTTCGAGTGAGGGGCTGACCCCATGTTGCGCTTCCTCGTCCGCAGGCTCGCACTCGGGCTGCTCATCATGTGGCTCATCTCGCTCGCCGTCTTCGCGCTCTTCTTCATCGCTCCGAACGACGTGGCCCGGACCCTCGCCGGACGCCAGGCCACCCCGGAGACGGTGGCGCTGATCTCGGCCCGCCTGGGCCTCGACCAGCCGATCTGGAGGCAGTACCTCGACTTCCTCGGCAAGGCCCTGCGCGGTGACCTCGGCTACGACTACTACCACCAGGTACCCGTCACGACGATCATGGCGCAGGCGCTGCCGATCACGCTGAGCCTCGTCGTCGGCGGAGCCATCATCTGGCTCGTCATGGGGGTCTTCAACGGCGTCGTGTCCGCGATCCGGCCCCGGTCGTTCACCGACCGGTCGTTGACGGTGTTCTCGCTCTTCTTCTACTCGATGCCGACGTTCTTCCTCGGACTGCTGCTGCTCTTCTTCCTCTACTACCAGCTCACCGTGGCGGGCTACCCGATCTTCCCGGCGGGCGGCTACGCCCCGCTCAGCGACGGCCTGGGGCCATGGTTGCAGCACCTCATCCTGCCGTGGTTCACCCTGGCGCTCGTCTCGGCCGCCACCTACACCCGCCTCACCCGGGCGTCGATGCTCGAGGTCCTCGGCGAGGACTACGTCCGCACGGCGCGGGCCAAGGGCATCCGCGAGAGCCGCGTGATCACCCGGCACGCGCTCCGCTCGGCCATGACCCCGGTGGTCACCCAGTTCGGCATCGACGTGGGGGCCCTCGTCGGCGGCGTCGTCGTCACCGAGACCGTGTTCAGCCTGCCCGGCCTCGGCAAGACGTCGATCGACGCCATCAACCAGCAGGACCTCCCGGTCATCATCGGGATCGTGCTCTTCGCCTCGTTCGCGGTCGTCGTGGCCAACATCGTCGTCGACATGTTCTATGCCGTCCTCGACCCGCGCGTCCGCCTGCACTGAGCTCCGACCTCCGGCCAGCCGCGACCCCGTCCGGGCGTGGCCTCGGTGGGCGTTCTGGGGCGATGCCTGCCAAACTGGCGAGGTCCACCCCTCCCCAGCCCTCGCCCCTGCATTGGACGGTCATGATCGACAGACCACACTTCAAGTTCTCGCGCCGCGGCTACGAGCCCGAGGAGGTCGACTCCTTCATCGAGTCGCAGAACCGCATCGTTCAGGCCGCCAAGAAGGACGCTGCCGAGCGCAGCGTTGAGCTGACCAAGCTCAACGCTGCCCTGACCGACCTGCGGGCTCAGCTCGGCCAGCAGTCGCGGGTCATGGCGGACCTCAAGAAGAGCTCCTCGGCGCCGGGTCAGGCGTTCACCGACCTCGGTCAACGCCTCGCCCAGATCCTGACGCTCGCCGACCAGGAG
>NZ_JBFULD010000357.1:0-4056 GCF_056400505.1 Terrabacter sp. P5_B1 | reverse complement strand
ACGCCGCCCGGGTTGGGGCTGACCCAGCCGGCGACCTCGGCGACGTCGGGCGCGACGTCGCCGGCGATCTTGCCGTCGACGCGGCTCACGCCGACGTCGAGGACGGCCGCGCCGGGCTTGACCATGTCCTTGGTGACGATGCCGGGCACGCCGGCCGCGGCGATGACGATGTCGGCGTGGCGCACCTCGGCGGCGAGGTCCTTGGTCCCGGTGTGGCACAGCGTCACGGTGGCGTTCTCGCTCTTGCGGGTGAGGATGAGCCCGAGCGGGCGGCCCACGGTGAGGCCACGGCCGATGACGACGACCTTGGCGCCGGCGATCTCGACGTCGTGGCGGCGGAGCAGCTCGATGCAGCCCATCGGCGTGCACGGCAGCGGGGCCGGCTTGCCGAGGGCGAGCCAGCCGAGGTTCATCGGGTGCAGGCCGTCGACGTCCTTGCCCGGGTCGACCCGCGACAGCAGGGCCATCTCGTCGAGACCGGTCGGCTGCTGGACGAGGAAGCCGGTGCACGCCGGGTCGGCGTTGAGCTCGTCGATGACGGCCTCGACCTCGGCCTGGGTGGCCGTCGCCGGCAGGTCACGGCGCAGGCTCGTGATGCCGATCTCGGCGCAGTCCTTGTGCTTGGCGTTGACGTACCAGTGGCTGCCCGGGTCGTCGCCGACGAGGACGGTGCCGAGACCCGGCACGACCCCCTGCTCGCGCAGGCGGGCGACCCGCTGGGTCAGCTCCACCTTGATCGCCTGGAGGGTGGCCTTGCCGTCGAGGATCTGTGCCGTCACGGTGGACATCCTGCCATCCCGGCCCGTGACCTCCGCTCAGGTCAGCTCGGCCAACGCGACCTTCGGGTCGGCGAGGCGGTCGCGGTCGACGACGGTCCTGTCGCGCACCAGGCGTTGGACGTCGTCGATGGTGTCCCAGACGTTGACGTGCATGCCGGCCAGCACGCGTACGCCCTCCCCCTCGGGCACGACCCAGAACGCCATGAACTCGTTGCTCGACGGCTCACCCCGCAACAGCACCTCCTCGCCGCTCCCGCGGGGGACGTAGCCGGCATACTCCAGCCCGATGTCGTACTGGTCGGAGAAGAAGAAGGGGATCGGGTCGTAGGTGACGTCCTGGCCGGCCATCGAGCGCCCCGCGGCGAGGCCGCCGTCGTTGGCGTTGGCCCAGTGCTCGACGCGGACGTTGGTGCCGAGCGTGGTGCTGCGCCAGTTCGCGACGTCACCGGCGGCCCACACGCCCTCGGCCGAGGTGCGCAGCGCGGGGTCGGTGACGATCCCGTTGTCCGTCGTGATGCCGGCGCCCTCGGCGAGACCGGTCTTCGGGGTGATGCCGACCCCGACGACGACCGCGTCGGCCGGCACGGTGTCGCCGGACTTGGTGACGACGCCGGTCACCGACGTCTCGCCCTCGATGCGCTCGACGCCCTCGCCGAACCGGAACTCGACGCCGTGACCGCGGTGGAGGTCGGCGAACCAGCCCCCGACCTGCTCGCCCATGACCGCGACGAGCGGCGCGGCCTGCGGCTCGATGACGGTGACGGTGCAGCCGGCGTCACGGGCGGCGGCGGCGACCTCGAGGCCGATCCAGCCGGCGCCGACGATGACGATGCGGGCGCCCTTGCTGAAGCGGGCCTTGAGCGCCTCGGACTCCTGCATCTCGCGCAGGTAGAGCACCCCGTCGAGGTCGGCGCCCGGCACGTCGAGGGCGCGGGGCGTGGAGCCGGTCGCGATGAGGAGCTTCTCGTACGAGAGGGTTTCGCCGTCGGCGAGCGTCAGCGTGTGCTGCTCGGCGTCGAGGGCGGTCGCCGGGTTGGCCAGGCGCAGCTCGACGCCCTGCTCGAAGTACCAGTCACGGTCGTGGGTGAACGCCGTCTCCATCTCGTCCTCGCCCTTGAGCACCGCCTTGGACAGCGGCGGCCGCTCGTAGGGCAGCCGGTCCTCCTCGGTCACAAGGACGATCATGCCGTCCGAGTCACTCTCCCGGATGCCCTCGATGGCCTTCGCCGCCGCCAGCCCACCGCCGACGATGAGGTATGCCGTGCGCCCCTGCTCCCCGCCCTTGTCAGTGCTCATGTGCACACCTTCACACGCAACCCCCCACCCGTCGAGGTTTTGCCCGTCGAGACCCGGTCACCCCCCGGGTCGAGGTATGCCGTCGCGCCTGGACGCGAGCAATCACCTCGACCCCCAGCCCCTCCCTCGGCGTCGGAGGTCAGGAGGTCCAGGCGCGCCAGAGGGCGGCGTACTCCCCGTCCCGCTCGACGAGCTCGTCGTGGCTGCCGAGCTCGGCGACCCGCCCGTCGATGACGACCRCGATCCGGTCGGCATCGTGCGCGGTGTGCAGGCGGTGCGCGATCGCGACGACCGTGCGGCCCGTGAGCAGCGCGTTCATCGAGCCCTCGAGATGTCGGGCCGTGCGCGGGTCGATGAGCGAGGTCGCCTCGTCGAGGACGATCGTGTGCGGGTCGGCCAGGATGAGCCGGGCGAGGGCGATCTGCTGCGCGCGACCCGGGGTCAGCGCCTGGTGGCCCGAGCCGAGCGTCGTGTCGAGCCCGTCGGGCAGCCGCTCGACCCAGTCGAGGGCGTCGACGGCACGGAGCGCCGCGCGGACCTGGTCGTCGGTCGAGCCCTCGCGCGCGAGCACGACGTTGTCGCGCACCGAGCCGATGAAGACGTGGTGCTCCTGCGTGACGAGCGCGACCTCCGTGCGCAGCTGGTCGAGCGGCAGCGACGTCAGCTCGACCCCGCCGACGGTCACCGACCCGGTGCGCGGGCCGTGGATGCCGGACAGGAGCCGACCGAGCGTCGACTTGCCGGAGCCGCTCGGGCCCACGATGGCAAGCCGCTCGCCGGTGATGAGGTCGAGGTCGATGCCGTGCAGCACGTCGTGGTCGGCGCGGTAGGCGTAGCGCAGGTCGGTGCCCACCAGCTCGGGGCCGGTCGGCCGGTCGTCACCGGCCTCACGGTCCGGGGGCACCGTGGCGATGCCGAGCAGGCGGGTCGTCGAGGCGACGCCGACCTGCACCCGGTCGGCGGTGTGCACGAGCATGTCGAACGGGCCCCAGAGCGCCTCGGTGTAGAGGACCGCGGTGGTGATCTGTCCGAGCGTGGCCCAGCCCTCGGCATACCCGATCGATCCGAGCAGGAGCACGAGCACCCGCGGGAGGCTGAAGGCGAGGTCCATGACGGCGAAGAGCAGGTTGCGCAGCGTCATCGTGTAGCGCTCGGCCTGCGCGGACACGGCGATGTCCTCGTCGCCGCGGCGGAGCCGGTGACGCGAGAGGCCGAGGGCCTCGACGGTGCGCGCGCCCTCGACGGTCTCGGTGAGCGCGGTGTTGATCCGGGAGTACGTGCCGCCCTCGGTGAGGTAGCCCTTGCCGGCGCGCCGGAGGTAGCGGCGCACCTGGATGAGCGCGAGCGACATGAGCACGATCGACGGGAGCGAGAGCAGCGGCGAGTTGCTCACCATGGCGACGAGCGTCAGGACGACGGTGATGCTCGCGATGATCGACTCGGGCAGCGCCCAGCGCACGCTCTCGCTCATCGTGCCGACGTCGCGGGTGACGCGGGTGACGAGGTCGCCGGAGCTGGCGCTCTCCACGCGCGACAGTGGCAGGCGCAGGATGGCGCGGACGATGTATTCGCGCGCGGTGGCGAGGACGCTCTGGCCGAGCACCGTCGAGGAGAACTTCGCGGCGAGGGTGAACGCGCTCTGCACGACGACCAGCCCGGCGACGACGAGCGCCGCCGAGTTGGCCCCCGCCAGGGCGGCGTCGGTGCGCCCGGCCTGGACGTCGGCGACGGTGGAGTCGACGAGCTCGCCGAGCAGCCGCGGGACGAGCAGCCCGGCCGTCGCGGCCAGGGCGTTGGCGACGACGACGGCCACCACGAGGAGGCGCTGCTGCGAGAGGAGCTCGCGGATGAAGACGACGACCCGGCGCGTGTCGGCCATGGGCAGGCCCGTGCGGGCGTTCATCGTGTCGGCCACGAACTCCTGCGCGCGGCGCTCGCGCAGCAGGTGCCGGCGGCGCAGGGCGCTGACGCGCTCCCCCAC